>JBARKD010000682.1:0-5770 GCA_049800615.1 Acidobacteriaceae bacterium
CTTCAACTTCGCCTCGATCCGTCTCTTTCATGGAAAAACAGCTTTCGCCCACACCACAAATTTGTGGGCAGGGGAAAGCTGTTTTTCCATGAAGCTAACCGCAGATCTCTCCACTGCGCTACGCTTCGGTCGAGACGACAAATTTGTGGGCAGGGGAAAGCTGTTTTTCCATGAAACGGAAACTGCAGGTCTCTCCACTACGCTACGCTGCGGTCGAGACGACAAATTTGTGGGCAGGGGAAAGCTGTTTTTCCATGAAGCTAACCGCAGGTCTCTCCACTACGCTATGCTGCGGTCGAGACGACAAATTTGTGGGCGGGGGAAAGCTGTTTTTCCATGAAGCGAACCGCAGGTCTCTCCACTTCGCTACGCTGCGGTCGAGATGACAAATTTGTGGGCAGGGGAAAGCTGTTTCTCCATGAAGCAAACTGCAGGTCTCTCCACTACGCTACGCTGCGGTCGAGACGACAATTCTGCGGGGAGGGGAAAGCGCAATTCCACCCGGGCAGCACCCTCCACAAAACGTAAAATAAATCCCCTATGCGGATGCTGCCCTCTCTGTTTCTCACCGCCATCGCGCTCGCCTCCTGGGCGCCAGCCATGGGACAAAACAAAGATGCGATCCTGGATCGGCGCATCCAGGCCGCAATTCACGATTTCCCCGGCCAGGTCAGCTTGTCCGCCAAAAACCTCGACACCGGCGCAAGCTACTCCCTGAGGCCGGATGATCCCGTCCCCACCGCCAGTACCATCAAGCTCCCTATTATGGTTGAGCTGTTTGCCGAAGCAGAGGAAGGCAAGCTCGACTGGAATCAGAAACTCGAGCTCACCGACCCGGACAAGGTCTCCGGTAGTGGCATCCTCACCGAGTTCTCCGCGGGAGACACTTTCCCCATACGCGATCTCATGCACGTGATGATCGTTGTCAGCGACAACACCGCCACCAACCTGATCCTCGACCGCATCGGTGGCGACGCGGTAAATCGCCGCATGGCGCAATTGGGTCTCAGCCAAACTGCGGTGATGCGCAAGATCATGCAGTCGAAACTCTTTCCTGACGGCAAGACTGCCCAGCCCGAGGGTGTAACCGAAGAAGGCAGGAAGCCGGGAAGCGACCGTTGGGGCACCGGCAGGAGCTGCCCGCGGGACATGGTCACCCTGATGGAAAAACTCTACCGTGGGCAGTTGGTCAGCAAGCAGGCTTCCGAGGAAATGCTGCGCGTGCTCAAGCGGCAGCGAGATCTTCAGGGCGTGGGCCGGGATATGAAAGATACGGTCGTTGCCAGCAAATCAGGCGCCCTGGATCATCTCCGCAGTGAGGTGGCTCTGGTTTATTCCCAACACGGACCCGTGGCCATTTCGATTACGATCAACGATATTCCGCAGGTTGATTACGGAGTGGACAATGCCGGCAACCTGCTGATCGCTTCGCTTTCCCGAATTCTGGTCGAAGGACTCGCGCCTGCGAAGTGAAACTTCAACACCGGGTTAAAAAGGCGTTTTTTCCTCAAGAATCCTGCTTGCATTCCCGTCCGCAGGTCGATATAGTACGCTCACTGAAGTAATTCATCGGGTGGAAGAGCAGCCGGTAGAGGGTTGCCAAGTAATTCCTGTAAACAGGGCCCCGTTCGGAATTGTTTGGTTTTTGGAGGCGAGTATGAAAAGAGTCACCTTATGGGGCTTAGTCCTCGTAATGGTGCTGGGGCTTTGTAGCCTCAGCCAACCCACGTTTGCTCAGCAGATCACGGCAAGCATCACCGGCACGGTGGAAGATTCCGCCGGAGCCGCGTTGGATGGCGCCACCATCACTGCCAGGGACACCGAGCGCGGAACTACCTACACCGCCAAATCCAGCAACGGCGGCGTTTATAACTTCAACGCTCTTCCCATCGGCACCTATGAGGTGAAGTCTGAGTCGACCGGCTTTGACACCGAGGTTCTGCCCCCCATCACGCTTGTGCTCAACCAGAGGGCTCGCCTCGAGTTCAAGATGAAGGTGGGTGCGGTCACCAACACCGTGCAGGTCACCTCCGAAGCTCCCCAGTTGCAGGCCGACACTACACAAGTCAGCACCCTGATCAACTCCAACACGATCACGGGCATTCCGCTGGCCACCCGCAATTACGTGGAGTTGACGCTGCTGGCGCCGGGAGCCATTACTCCTGACAATTCCACCTTCAATAACGGTGATAACACCGCGAACGGTGGCCGTCCCTCCATCAATGGAAACCGCGAGCAATCGAATAATTTCATCCTCGACGGTATGGATAACAACCAGACCTCGGATAACCTCTTAGGCTATACGCCCGCTCCGGATGCGATTCAGGAGTTTAACCTCATCACGTCGAATGCTCCCGCCGAGTTCGGCAATTTCCAGGGCGGAATCGTCAATGCTTCCATCAAATCGGGCACAAACCAATTCCACGGCGACATCTGGGAGTTCTTCCGTAATGACGTGTTGAACGCCAACCAATGGGAAAACAAATTCAACGGTCCCGGCAACTTCTTGCCCCGTTCGGCCTTGCGTTGGAACATGTATGGAGGCACCCTTGGCGGACCGGTCTGGAGAGACAAGCTTTTCTTCTTCGTGGACTATCAGGGGCAGCGTTTCGACCACCCAACAACCGCCCAGTTCAAAACGGTATTTACAAACGCCCAGCGTAACGGCGACTTTTCCGCTCTGCTTCCCGCGACTCAGTTAAAAAATCCCTTGACGGGCACACCCTACGTCAACAACCAGATTCCCTTGTCGCAGATAAACCCTGTTGCCGCGGCTTTGTTTGCTTCCAAGTACTACCCGACGCCGGTTAACGCCAGTCCCACCAATAATGCAATCAACCAGCAGAATCAGGCCTATAACACCGATCAAGGCGACGCCAGAATAGACTGGAATATCACCCAACGGGATCGCCTCAGCGCCCGCTGGGCGCAGGCCTACCAGGACGATCCGCAAAGCAACTCAATGCTGATTCTGGGTAATAGCTTTACGCATGCTCCGATCCATAACGCAGTCGGGACCTGGACCCATACGCTGAGCCCGAACATATTGAATGAAGCTCGGTTTGGCGTGTCCTGGATAACCCTGCTGACCGGGACTACTTTCGATCCCAGTATCGGCGACCTGGGCACTTCACTGGGGATCGCCAACACCAACAAAAGCGGGCCTGGTCTGCTGTTACTGGGTTTCGGCGGGGGTGAGTCCGATGGCCCCGGTACGGGCACACTCACCAACGTTGGCAGCCAGGTGGTTGACCAGAATTTCGCCGATACCGTCATTCAGTTTGACGACGGCGTGACGATTACCCATGGCAAGCACGTTTTCAAGGCTGGTTTCCAGCTGTGGCGTTTCCGCATCAACACCTCCTATACAGGTAACAGCGGCGCGTATGGCGACATCCTGTTCGGTGGTTCGTTCAGCGGTGACCCGTCATCCGACTTCTTCACCGGCTACCCGGTGGCCAGAGGTATAGGTGTTAGTAACGGTTCCACCTGGCATCAATTTTCCTGGAGATACGGCGGGTACGGTCAGGACGACTGGCGTATAACGCCATCCTTGACCCTCAATCTTGGATTGCGCTACGAAGCCAGCACTCCGTGGGTTGAACTTAACAATCTACAGTCCAACCTGAACCTGCAAACTGGGGCTCTTGAGTTAGCGGGCCAGGACGGTAATAGCCGCGCGCTCTACAACTCGGTGTACGGAGCTCCCGCTTTCCAACCTCGCATCGGTTTCGCATGGACGCCGGCCTACTGGGAAGGAAAGACCGTCCTTCGTGGGGCGTACACCATGTCCTCCTACCTCGAGGGGACAGGCACGAACCTTCGCCTTCCGAGAAATCCACCTTTCACGCCGTCGGAGGTCACCGCCAAGTACACCGTTCCCACAGTCCAGACTCAGGCCGGTCCTGGCGGCGCGTCTGCCACGAATCCCTACGCCGGCGCCAACTTCTTCGTATGGGATAAGACCGTTCAGCCTGCGCTTGTCGAGCAATGGAACCTGACTGCCCAGACCGAGATTACTCCAACTACTACCTTCCAGATCGGATATGTCGGCCAGCACGGTACGCACCTGATGGTGCCGACGCCCTATCTGCAGGGAACCGTGACCAATGGGGTAGTTGGACCAAGCCTGTTTTTCCAGGGCAACTCCGCATTGATCAGTCAGCTCTCTACCGTGTCCGGCACGTCCTCCACCGGCTTCCAGACCTATAACGGGTTACAGACCGTGTTGCAGAAGCGGGTTGCCAACGGACTGGAAGGGCAGTTGGCTTACACCTGGTCTCACTGCCTGAGTAACAATAGCGGATACTACGGGACATGGGGCAGTGCCACCCAGTCGACCCCGGCGTCCCCCTACTATCAGAACTTGTATGACCCTCATGCGGACTACGCGAGCTGTTACTTCGACGCCAAGAACCTCCTCTCTGCTTATGCCACCTATGACCTGCCTATTGGCAAGGGCAAGGCTTTCGGCAACAACATGAATTCGGCTCTCAACGCGGTTGTGGGTAACTGGCAGGTTTCCACCATCGTGGGCCTTCACAGCGGGTTTCCTCTCGCGGCCTACGAGGCAACCGATACCTCCGGGACCAACTCGCGTGGGCCTCGTCCCAATTGTGGTTCGCAGGAAGTGTTCGGGCGGCAGCCAAGCTTTGCCGGAACGTTTCAGGGGTATCAGTGGGTGAGCCCCAGCGGATTCTCCGAGCCGGCAACCGGAACCTTCGGCAACTGCCCGGCACAAGGACCCGTCCGCGGCCCTGGCAACACGGATACGGATATCGGCCTCTTGAAGGATTTTCACATTACGGAGTCCAAGTACGTCCAATTCCGGGGTGACTTCCTCAATGCCTTTAACAACGTGCAGTTGGGCCACCCCAACATGAACTTTCCAGGTACGACTTTTGGATTGATCAATACTTCTCAACCCGCTAGGAACATACAGTTCGCGTTTAAGTTCTACTATTAAGCGGCCTGTTAAACTCAGGGCAGACGCTGCTTCCAGCAGAGCGTCTGCCCTTTTCTCTTCTTGCCTCCCAATGGCCCGTGCATCCTCAAGTCTGACCATCTCCCTCTGCTTTCTTCTCGCAGTTGCGCTTTCTTCGCCGGCGCAGGTTTCAAGCAAAACCGGCGCCGCGACCCCGGCGGCTGCTGAGAAAGCCGCATCGCTGGCGGAAAGTGGCCGTTGTACAGAGGCCCTACCCCTCCTCTTGAGATCGGCTGCCGGCATCAGCGGCGCGGAACTGCAAAAGAGAGTGGCCCTTGATGGCGTGCGTTGCGCGACACTACTGCAGCAAAGGGACGCTCTGCTCCAGTTCGTGCAGGTCCTGAGCCGCAGATTCCCCCATGACCCTGAAGTTCTGTACGTTCTCACCCACGCTTACGCCGATTTATCCAACCACTCTGCGCAAGAGCTCGCGATGACAGCGCCTGGTTCCATTCCTGGACTCGAAATGGATGCGGATGCCAGTGAGCAGCAGGGCAAATGGGACCAGGCGGAAAAAGATTATCGCAAGATTCTGGAAAAGAACCCTCGCTATCCGGATATTCATTTTCGACTCGCCCGTATGATTCTGTCGAAGCCGAATCCCCCCGCTGATTTCGCCGACCAGGCAAAAAAGGAGCTCCAGCAGGAACTGGAAATTGATCCGGCTAACGCGGGTGCGGAATATGTGATGGGCGAGCTCGCCCGTCAGGCACAGGACCTGCCGGAGGCTGTCAAACATTTCTCAAAGGCTACGGAGCTTGATCCGAATTTCGCCGACGCCTACCT
>JBARKD010000683.1:0-5124 GCA_049800615.1 Acidobacteriaceae bacterium
AGGTAAACCTACATGGCACAACCACAAGTGGCTCCAATCACCCGTAGTCAATGCAACGGTTGGTACGATTCGGAAAGTGAATTGCGCGACCACATGCAGGCGGCGCATCGCAGTTTTGTCTCAGAACAAAGTACTTTCCAGCATGGTGGCACACAACCAGATAGCTTTGAAGATCAACTTGGTACGTCAAAGGAAGAATGGACCAAACTTTCTGTACAGTTAAAGAATCGAGTCTAAGCCCGCATCAACCCGGAAGAGCTAGGGAAGCTCTGAATAAGCGCTGGTTATAGGACTGCGGATGGCGGGCTTCGAAGAATTCAAACCACTTTCTCAACCTGATGGAGAATTCAGCCGCTGGATTCGTTTGCCGAAGCCGTGAAGCGCTGCCAGGGCTGCTCTTGTGGCCTACGTGGTGACCGGACGCAGTAGTTTCTTACGAACCATAAACAGATTCACCAGCGCGCAGGTGGCAAACAGCCGGTTGGCGTTCTTCGCCAGCCCTCGGTAGCGCACCTTCGCGAAGCCGAACTTCAATTTCATCAATCCAAACACGTGCTCGACCTTGGAGCGCACCCGAGATTTGGTCCGGTTCTTCGCCCGCGCCACTTCATCGATGCGGTTTTTATATCGATACCGTCGCTGCGTACAGTCCTGCGCCAACGGCGCGCATTGCTCAATCACCTCGCTCTGCCCACAATACGCCTGGTCTCCCCAAACCTTCCTCTCTTCTCCGTGCAATAACTCCGGCAGCACCGTGGCATCTGCGACGTTGGCCGACGTCACGACCGCCGTGTGAATCAGCTTCGTCTTGCTGTCCACGCCCACGTGCGCCTTCATCCCGAAGTACCACTGCTTCCCCTTCCGGGTCTGGTGCATTTCTGGGTCGCGCTTCTGTTCCCGGTTCTTGGTCGAGCTGGGTGCATGAATAATCGTCGCGTCGACGATCGTACCCGTTGTGATTCGTACCCCTTTGCCTTCCAGGTGCAGGTTCACCGTCTCCAGCATCTCCCCGCCCAGCCTATGCTCTTCCAGCAAATGGCGGAACTTGCAGATCGTTGTCTCATCTGGCACCGGCTCCCGCCCCAAGTCGATGCCCACAAAGGCGCGCATCACCACCGAGTCGTATAGCGCTTCTTCCACCGCCGGGTCGGACAGGTTGAACCACTGCTGCAGAAAATACATGCGCAGCATCCGTTCTACTCCAACCGGCGGCCGCCCGTTACCCGCCTTTGGGTAGTGCGGCTCGATCAGCGTGCATAACTTCTTCCACGGCACCACTTGCTCCATCTCTTCCAGGAATTCCGCCCGTCTCGTCTTTTTGCCGTAGTGCTCAAATCCGTTGGCCATCGCCAGTGTCCTCTGTTTCATGCTCAACACAATCCTCCAACTGCTCCACACACTTTATCTATTACGCAGAACAATCTGTGGACTTATTCAGAGGTTCCTGTGCTGGCTCAGCCTGAAATGGAGAGGTGACGTTTTCCGTTAGTGAAGATTCCGCCCTTTCGGGGCGGGGATTTTCAAGGCATAAGGATCTATCGTCCGATGCCTGTTTCTGGATGATCAGCGCGAGAGGATCAGCTCCCGCGCTGATTCGTATCGGCTCGATGAGTCCTACCAAGTTATCCCTCAGCATGGTTGCATCCCTGCAGAGCCCGCTTCTGTTTCACCTGGCAAGATTATTGTAGCTCAGGTTGGCCTCCTTGCCTTTCGTGTCGGAGGTATTCAGTTGGCTACCGATACCGCGGGTCTTTGCAATTTTGCCCGTCGAGAAATTCGCTGGGCACCCGCTCCTTACCCCATATTTTTTGGCCTGCCCGCTTGGGGTTTTTAGAAAAGTGCCCGTTTCTCTCAGTGAAGTAAAGATCGATGGCGTCTTTGGCCGCCTCGATGGAAAGGTAGTCGCTGTTATGGATGATTGCTTTGGCCATTCCGCTGAATATCGACTCGATTACATTCAGGAATTGTGCTCCGGCAGGCAATGGAGCGGTCTTTACAATGGGATAGCCATCTCGTGCTGCATCCTGATTAAGCTTTTCTAAGTGAGCGACCAACTTCTTTGAGATGTGCCACGAGGCTGCATCCCACGATAGATAGATCGTGCGGCAAGTATGGTACTGAGCTCGCAGGAGATCCGCCATTTTGATCATCTCCTCAGTATTCTTTGCGCGGGAATAGAAATGGGTCACTTGGTTCCTTGATAGCTCAAGCGCGGCAGTGAGGATCATCCACCCTTTTGACTTCTGCCACTGCGGAACCACATATTCTTGGCCAGGGGCGACTCGCTTTACTCCACCTTTTTTATTTACTGCGAACGGGCCGTATTCGTCGATCGAGAAAAAGGCTTCGTCTCGGCCGAGTTCGGATAGGATTTTCTTTATGCTTGCCACTTTGGTCCGGTACTCAGGGTCTGTGCTGGTGAGTACGACGCGGGCACTGCGCCATTTGTAACCAGCCTCTTTGAAGATTCTGCAAATGACTTCCTTACAAAGGGGTAGGCCTTGCCTTCGCATAACCTCTTCCAGATCGGCCATTCTCCACGTGGTTCGGTTGATTCCGTAGGTGGACGGTGGGGTGTGGACTAAGGAAAAGAGCGCCTGCTTATTGGGCTCCTTGTCGAACTTGGTCGTGCTTGGGGTCTTTCGGGCCATCAGCAACGCTACGCCGCCCTCGTGGTAGCGCCGACTATATTTCAGGCAAGAGTCCTTGGAAAGATGGAGGAACCCACAAACATCGTTGATGCGGAACCCTCTTTCTCGGCCCAACACGGCCAGCGCCCGGTTACGATCAGACAGCCGTCCTTCTGTGACCACGACCAGAAGCTCGTTCAAGTCCGAGAGTTCACCCAGTTCTCTAGTCAGTGCATTGAGGGACACCTCGCCCTGAAGGATCTTCCGCATCCAATCAAACGCCGACAGCGTTGCCCTCGTCCTCCTCGTCCCACGAGTTTCCTTTTTCGCGAAGGGCTCCAGCATGAGCTTCAGCCTTTCCATATCGACCTGTGGTGGGCCACCACCAAACATCACACGAAGCAGCCTGATCGCCTCTCTTTTGGACACAGTCTGCATGAGCTCATAAGTGAGTTCAGCCGGATCTTCGGATTCAAAAGAAGGCTGACTTATGGCAAGCAGTGAAGGATCGCTTTGCGAACCGCTGGCCGCTTGGTGGCGTGCTTCCCGCACATAATCCGTGACGATTGTAAGGCCGCCAGTAAATCCGAGCTTTCCCTGCAGCGATTCCCATATTTGGCGGGCGGTGTGTTGTTGCTGCTTGGACTTGCCTTGGTCTTCCTTGACGATGTGGTTGATCAATTCTAAACACGGCCCCAGTTTGGGTCGCTCGACCGCCCTTTTTCTTCGATATCCGGGAGGAATGGGGAACTCGATCATCTTCCGAACCGTCGTCCGGGAGATTCCAGTTTCCCGCTCGATCTGCTTCTGGGAGACACCTCCGGTTAGTACGCGCCGGCGAATCCTTCTCCATTGAGTCACGTCTCTGTACATCGAGCTGCCTCCCATTTGACGCGGGCTGCACGGGCGTCATGCCGCTCGCTCTGACGACGGATCTGTCGTTGTCGGCGGGCCTCCTCCAGCTTTTGATCCCGCACGGCGTGGATTTCCTTCTGCCGTCCCGCCAGCATGTCATGGGGCGTCACGTATCCGATTGCGCTGTGCAACCGCACGGTGTTGTAGTGATCCACGTAGGTTTGAATCAAGCGCATCGCGTCTTCCCTGGTCAGCGGTGTGCCGGGCCGAATGCACTCCGATTTTAGCGATTTATGCCAGCGCTCCAGCTTGCCATTCGATTGCGGATAGCCGGGCGAGGTCCGTACGTGGGTCATTCCTGCGATGCGGATGAACTCCTTGAAGTCCCGGGCGATGAATTGTGGCCCGTTGTCGGAGATGATCCGCGGCTTTGCTTCAGGGTATTTCTCCCGCGCTCGTTGCAGGATGACTTCGATTTCCGCTTCGGTCATCGATTCCCGCAGATCCCAATGCACGATCGAACGGCTGAAGCCATCCAGAATGCTGCATAGGTAGTAGAAGGTGCCGCTCACGTTGATGTAGGAAACATCGATATGCCAATGCTGGTGCGGCTGTGGTGGCTGTTCAAAGCCGGTTCCTTTCCGCGACGGTTTACCCTTCCATCGGGAGAGCAACCCGGCCTGCCCGAGTACCCGCCATACGCTGGAGGGGCTGACAGCTACCACGTCAGCGTCCAACATCATGAAGGTCAGTCGTCGATAGCCTTCCAAAGGATGTTCCCGGTGGAAGCCGATAATGGCCTGTTTCTCCCACGGCGCCAGCCAGAAATCACGGGGAATCCAACCGTTGTGCTCATTGACGCGCCCATAGCGTTCTCGCCAGTCGTAGAACTTGCTGGCCGGTACGCCCAGCCAGTGGATGAATCGTCCGGTGCCGATCTCGGTCTTCTCTGACCAACACCGGACGAAATCCACCACCAGGTCCCGCACATCGTGCGGCACCCACACCTTGGTCAGAGCTCCCCAAGACTTTTTTTTAAGGCGATGTGCTCGGCCATCAACTCGGCCAACACCTCGTCCTTGGTCTGGATCTTCTTTTCCAGGAATTCGATTCGCTGTTGTTCGGCTGGATGGTCCGGGCGGCTCTTGCCCTGGAAGGCAGCTGCGCCGTTCTCGAAGAACTCTTTTTGCCAGCGGTAGAATACCGTTGGCTGCAACCCCAGTTCCTCACATAGATCGGAAACTGGCACTTTGTCCAACAAGTGCCGTCTCAGGATGGCAACCTTCTCTTCTCCTGTGTAGTGCTTTCGCTGTTTTCCCATGCGTCCTCTCCGTTATCTTAACGGAAGAACGCCCTCTCCAGTTCCAGCTGAGGCAAGACAGTCTCGCTTCGACCCTCGTTCAGGGCTGTAATGAGTTGCTCGATGGCTTGATTTGTAATTTTCTTGATGTTTTCTGAATTCATTTTCCTTGTCCTTTCGGTGAGTTGAGAGTTGGTTCCCTCAACCAGGGAGGGGAACCAAATCGCAACGGACTCACTGAAAGGACAGAAAGCGGAGCGGGCTGGCTATTGCGGCTGGAGCGGATGGCAACGGGCGTGACAGGTCGCTAATTACCTGGCGCGACTGTGTGCTAGCGGA
>JBARKD010000684.1:0-5448 GCA_049800615.1 Acidobacteriaceae bacterium
GCCCGAGGTCGCCGACCTCGCCGCATTACTCAATAAAATGGGCGCACAAATCGAGGGCGCCGGCACGCCCACCATCCGCGTCAAAGGCGTGAACAAGCTGAAAGGAGCCAAGCACCGCATCATTCCCGATCGAATCGAAGCCGGCACCTTCTTAATCGCCGGAGCGCTCACCGGCGGCGACCTCAATATCGCTGGATGCGATCCCACTCATCTCGGCGCAATCCTCGCAAAACTAAGAGACGCCGGGGTAAAGACAAAATCCAATGCCGATTCAGTCCGCGTCATGGGAGACAATCCCTTTACCGCCTCCGACCTCACGACTGAAGAGTATCCCGGCTTCCCCACCGACATGCAGGCGCAATTCATGGCCCTGGCCACGCAGGCCGAAGGCACTTCCATCATCACCGAAAATATTTTCGAAAACCGCTTTATGCACGCGCAGGAACTGGTCCGCATGGGCGCAAACATAAAAATCGAAGGCCGGCGCGCCGTGGTTGTCGGCAAGGCTCAGCTGAGCGCCGCGGCAGTCCTGGCGTCCGATCTGCGTGCCAGCGCTTCTCTCGTTCTTGCTGCTCTGGTCGCCGACGGCGAAACCATCATCGACCGCGTCTACCACATCGATCGAGGCTACGAGAAGATCGAAGAGAAACTGCGCGCGGTGGGTGCCCAAATCCGCCGTATCGGCAACATGCTCCCGTGAACTTTCGGCCAAGAATACACCGTTGACGGGTTCGTGATTCCTCTGTGGAATCAAGGTGTGGCCAGCGTTATGCGGCTTTTCCTCACTACAACGATGTCTTGATAGCTGAGGTACCGCCTTCGCCCACACCAGGAGCCATACTGTACATGCTCCACATCGAACCCGGTTTCAGCCAGCAGGGTTCGAATGTAGTTTTCTTCATATGCAACCGCATCTTCGGGAATATCAGGATTCTGTACTCGGCAACCATCGAACGAAAAGCCAAAATCCCGCGAACTGAGCCCGCTGCTGATGAGTTCCTTGGTCTGGTCATTTAGGAGAAACAAAGTGATAAGGCATTTTCCGTCTTTTCGAATTGTGCGAAAAATCTCCGATAGATAACGCGCCATGCCCGGTGGCAGCATGTGCGTGAACACCGAGGTCAAGAAGACAAAGTCAAATTCCTGATCACTGAAAGGAAATCTATATTCAGCAGCTTGAAAACGACCACGAGGGTTGTAATAGCGATTGTGAACGTCGGCAAGCTGGAAGTGAAAATTCGGATGGGTTGGCGAGTACGACTGCTGGCACCAGCTAATCCCCGCCGGAACGATGTCCAGTCCTTCATAGCTACCTGACGTCAGGTATTCAGTAAGAGGGCGCGCCATGCGACCCATCCCACACCCGATATCCAGCACCCTATGCTCGGGTCTTAGACCACCCAATTCCACGAAGTACCGCGAAAATTCATCCCCTATTTCCTCAAAATCGCCGTCCCCCACGAAATTGGCGAGCCGAGTAGGAACTAGAGGATTGCGGCAGCCTAGAAGACGATCGATTTCATCCAGAGAAAAGTTAAGGAAATATTTTAGTTGATTCTTGAGACGCTGCGGGAGCCAATGTGATACTAGTGCTCGGGTGCGAGTTGCCAATTTCGCCGGACCTCCTTTTCGACCTCAAGAATGGCACCGATTGTACACCAGGAATTGCTCGCTTCTGGCGACCTGTTCTGAAACGGACGTTCGGTGTTGACAACAAAACGATCGGGCTGAAACGCGCAACACGTGCTTGTTGTGTCTCGTCTTCTCGAAAAGCTGCTGCGCGAATCCAGGTTATGAAGAATTCGAGAGCGGTTCACGTTCTCGACGTGATCCAACCCACGCGCTCCGACAGTACCTGGAATATTCCAGTGTTTCCATACGGCACAGACACTATTGCATCAACGCTGAATCTAAGGATCCTGCGATATTCCTCGTGCGCCAGAATCCTGTTTCGTTCCACTCTTTAAAAACAGCGCCTTGAATATTGCTTCCCTCCAAAGACGCTTGTCTGGATGTCGATTCCGGAGAATTCTGCTGTATCGCAATAGCCAGATCCGGTACAGAATCCGATCCACAACGTTTCCCGTCTGCTGCACAAATCGACCCTGTGCTATTAGCAGATTGCGTTGACGCCAGCCTGGAACATCGCTGACGTTAGCCTGCGATGCCCCGTGCGCAATCTGCGCCTGCATCACATACATGTGGTAGCCCCGGACAAAAAGAGAATGAAACAGTGCATGATCAAGGTAATCTAGCCAATACTCCTCGGGAAAGCCCCCGATCGATCGCACCGCCGCAACTCTGAGAGCCGCTCCAGAATTGTAGGCAACCAACCTCCCTTCCTGAACCCCTAGGGCTCCTCTGCTCACGGCGTGAGATCTTCGGTATTGATGACGCAACTGGTCGATGAAATGGGCAATCGGCGAATATATCTTGTCGTCCACCAGAAGCTTTGGAACAATCGAGGCCACTTGTGATTGGTTACGCAGTGTTCTTGCGCAGGCGATCAGTTCAGCGACGAACTGGCGCGTGATTGGGGTATCTTGGTCAAGTAGCAGTAGCCATTCGCAGTGATCTTCAAACGCGCGAGTAAGGGCAAAATTGTAAGCGGCTGGCAGACCAGCATTCGTTGCGTCGTGTTTGTAGAAAACTGGGAAACTTGATTCCGACACAGAATTCTGCCCTTCGGGCGAGTTGTCATAAATGACAATCGAAAAGTACTTTCCCAGGTCTGGATTCTCGCTCAGGATCTGAATTAGAGAACAAAGTGATTCACTGTCAGACGGTGCACGCATGAAAAGAACAACTAGCGCAAGTATCGAACAAATTGAGTTGGGATGAGGGTCCGGTGACATATTCAGGAACAAAAGTTTTCAAAATACACTATACCTGCAATTTGCGCCGATATATTAAACGTAACATTTCATCCAGGAAATCGTCTCTTTCTGCTCTCTTCAGTCCGAAGAACCAGATGAAGACCAATGTTGAGACGGACCAAATTGCCATCCAAAGGGGATTCAGAGGAAGCATGGTTGTTCTGCTCCAGAGAGGCAAAAGCAATATCGAAGGGATAATGGCAGACAAAGGACGTAGAAGACCCTCCAGAAAGAATCGGCGGCGGGATATCGAAATGGTTGAACGGGTAAACTTCATACTAACGACGACATGCAGCCCAAGGCTGACCACCGCTCCCACTACGGTTCCAATCGCTACGCCGACCGCCCCGATCTTCTCGACCAGATAAATGCTCACACTGACATTTACCACCGCCTCCGACACGGCCGCAATTGTGGCCAGATGTTGCTTCCCAGTTGCGACCACGACGAGCGCGTATGGGTATCCCAGTTGACGGATAATATTACCTAGCACGAGAACCTCTAGAAACAGCGCGCTGCGAGTCGCGTAATCGTGTCCGACCCAAAGCCTCAACAGGGGATAGGCGCCAAACAGAAGCGGTAGCCCAATTAGACAAATAAGCAGCGCACAATAGCGAGTCGCATTGAGGGCCATTTCTCCAATCTGGGTGGCCGTCCTTACGGTTTGCAATGAAGACACAGCTGGCAGAAGTGGACCGAACAAGCTGCCGATCACGAGTAACATGAAGTTGGTAGCCCCACTGGCAATACCGTAATAGCCTGTGTTTTTATAGTCATAATGTCCCACGATAACCAAGTCGAGGCCGCTGATCAGAAGAGTAGCTATCGTCCAGACTGAAAGCACGCTTCCATATTTGGCCAATCGCAAAGCCATTTCCGCATCAACAAGTTTCCATGAAAAATCTACTCGTTCCTTAGCATATTTCCTCCATCCAAGAAATTGCCCTATCGCTGTTACCACGTTGAAGGAGGCCATGAGCCACGCCAATTGCACCAGCGTGCCGTGCGTCAAGAGTAGGATCGCGAGCGAAGCAGAAGCGAGAACCTTGGTTGTCATCGCCCAGGCAGTGGGAAAGCCGTATTTTTGCAATCCTGTAAATGCGGCCAGAAACGCGCCAAAGGGCAACGCTAGAACTGTAGACAATCCGACCAGGAGAATGCCCTCGCGGGCTTCACGAATAAGAAAGATCGGCATCTGGTGAAACAACTTGGGGACTCGCCAAGCGATAACCATGATGGCGGCGGCCCCGACAGACGCGCTCAGGCACAAGATCGAAAAGGAACTGCTCAAAACCCGGCTACTAGCTATCCGATCACCCAGAGCGTCAAACTCTGCCACGTACTTACCGACTGCGGTTTGCAGACCCAAATCCAGCAGATTGACGTAAGCACCGATTTGTAAAATGAGTACCCACGCGCCGTATTGCGCTGGTCCCATGTGATGCACCAGCAGAGGGGGTAACAGCAATGCAATAAGCATGGAGAGTAAAACCCTCGCCATGTTCGAAGCCGAGCCCTGCAGAATCTTTCGTTTATGCGACATTCATGTCTGGATTCAAAGACGTTCGGGTAGATTTTTCTGGACCGGCGATTTCTCTTGTCTCTGGTCTCTTAACCCTCCCGTGCCCACTAAAGACCACGACCAGGTCATTTTTTTACGGCGGTGATCTCGATCGCGTCCGCGAGGTGCAGCGCGTTCTGCAAATAGGCAACCCATGTGCACAACATTCGTAAGAATCGACTTCTGGAAAGGCGCCCCGATGTGACAAGCACCTTATCCTTTCTGTTGGCAAATATCTGCAGGCTTCCCTGGATACTCGCGCCCTCGGTGTTGAAGGTGACTGTCTCGACTCTGAAGGAATGTTTCCGCAACATCTGCGAAAGCGTCTTGGTCGAATAGCTGAATGGATGCAACGGCAGTGCTAGATGCCACCAGAGGGGGCCGAAGAGCCTTGCATTCAAGCTGGATCGATTCGGAACACCAATCATTAATTTTCCATTATCTGCCAGTATTCGATGAACTTCAGCGAGAACCCTGTTGGGATCACACATATGCTCGAATGAATGATTGAATCGAATATAATCGAAGGATTTCGAGCGAAAGTTCGCATCCAGAAGAGAACCGGGGAAGATATTTAGACCTTGTTCTGATTGGCCCAATTTTGCGGCTGCGAGACTTGGTTCCACTCCCGTTACATCCCACCCTTGCGCTCTCATTTTGGAAAGGAACCATCCCGACCCACACCCCACGTCAAGGAGTCTTCCAGGCTGTTCAAACTCCGGATCTCTTGTGAAATGCTCTGCAGTGCCGAGAAGGCTCCTTATTGCCTCCCTCATGCGGGAGGGCCTGCTTGCTGAGAATCGATCGACGAATGCGTAATAATCCTGAGGATAGAACTTAAACAGTTCCGCCTCATCGTACATGGGATCTAGAAAGGCTAACGAGCACCCAGTACATTGGATCATCGCGTACTCGCCTGGATTCCCGTAGTGGAAATCCCTGGCCTTTAGCAATGGCGCAAAACGTTGCCCTTCACATAACGGACACTCACGAATTTGGAAGCTCATCAGC
>JBARKD010000685.1:0-3571 GCA_049800615.1 Acidobacteriaceae bacterium
AGGTAAACACGATGAACTCGTCGTTTATAGGCCTGGTCAGTGGGTTGGCCTTCTCCATCCTTTTGGTGTACCTGCTCATCGTGGTCAACTTTCAATCTTGGCTCGATCCTTTTCTGATCATCGCCGCGCTCCCAGCGGCTCTGTGTGGCATCGTCTGGATGCTCTTTGTCACCGGCACGCACATCAGCGTGCCTGCCCTGACCGGTTCCATCATGACCATGGGTGTGGCCACCGCTAACTCGATTCTGGTCATCAGCTTTGCGCGCGAGCAGATGGAAATAAACGCGGGTGACGCTCGTGACGCCGCGCTCAAAGCGGGCTTCACCCGTTTTCGTCCCGTGATCATGACCGCGCTGGCGATGATCATCGGCATGGTCCCGATGGCTCTGGGCCTGGGCGATGGTGGAGAACAAAACGCTCCGCTCGGCCGGGCTGTCATTGGAGGATTGGTGTTTGCTACGCTTGCCACGCTGTTGTTCGTTCCTACATTCTTCAGCGTGGTCCACGGATGGCTAGCGCGCCGTCGCAAGCCCCTCACGGCCACCGTGACGGATCTGGAGGACTAGAAGATGACACCGGGAGATCGCTCAGAAATGGATGAGGAAAGAAAGACCGAGCAAATGCAACCGGCGGACGAGGGGCACGGAGTTCCTCCACACGCGCCGCCTCTTTCCGGCCGCATTGCCGCGCTCATGATTCTTGTACTCCTGATCGTGGCTGCTGTTATCGTGATCGCGGGCATCCTGCCTCGCATCCATGCACGCACAGCGCTCGCCAAGGAAACCAATGCTCTTGCCGCTCCAGCGGTGATCGCGAATCCGCCGCAGCAGGGCAAGGTCGCGCTCGAAGTGGTGCTTCCCGGCAACATCTATGCCTATAGCGATGCTTCTCTCTATGCCCGGACCGACGGCTATCTCAGCAAATGGTATTTCGATATCGGCGCCCACGTCCGCCAGGGACAATTGCTGGCGATCATCAGCTCTCCCGAGGTCGATAAGCAACTGTTACAGTCGCGAGCCGATCTGGCAACCGCGGAATCCAATGCCGGCCTGGCAAAAACCAATTCCACTCGGTACCAGGGACTTCTCACTCAGAATGCCGTTTCCAAGCAGGACACCGACACCTTCGTCACCCAGGCCGAATCCACCAGCTCCGCAGTCAAGTCAGCCCAGGCCAATGTTCAGCGATTGCAGGAGCTGCAATCCTTTGAAAAGATCTATGCGCCTTTTAGTGGCGTGATCACAGCCCGTAGCGTGGACGTAGGACAGTTGATTAATGCCGGCGCCGGTACGCAGATGTTTCGCATCTCCGACATTCACGTGCTGCGCGTATACATAAACGTTCCCCAAGCTTATTCCCAGTCCGCGACGCCGGGCAAAACCTCGAAACTTACGTTTGACGAGTATCCCGGCCAGACCTTCACGGGAAAATTGGTTCGCACGGCCCGCGCCATCGATCCCAGCTCTCGTACCCTGCTGGTCGAAATCGATGTCGATAACCGCGATGGCAAGCTGCTGCCTGGTGCTTATGCCGAGGTGCACTTAGCCGTGGATAACGCTGTGGTGCCGATGATCCTCCCAGTCTCCGCCCTCATCTTTCGCGCCGAAGGCTTACAGGTGGCCACCGTGGTGAAAGGCCCTAATGGAGACCAAGCCAAATTGGTTCATGTCACCATGGGCCAGGACGATGGAAACACCGTCCAGGTGGTGAGCGGCATCAATGCCGATTCGCGCGTCGTCGTCAATCCTCCCGATTCGATCATTGACGGTGAGCTGGTACGTGTTGTGCGCCCTGAGGGCTCGGCTGAATGACGCCTGGGAATCCAAAGATCGCTGTTGGCGCCCTGCTGGCTGCGGCGCTTCTGGTCAGCGGTTGCACGGTGGGGCCCAACTATCATCGCCCCGACGCGGCCACGGCTCCAGCATTCAAGGAGAGCGCCGCAGTACCGCCCCCCACCTCTCCCGGGGTTGGATGGAAGCAGGTCGATCCGAACGACAGCGTGATTCGCGCGAATTGGTGGGAGATCTACCAGGATTCCCAACTCAATAAGCTGGAAGAGCAGGTAGCCGTTTCCAATCAGACCCTCAAGGCTTCGTACGAGCAGTACGTCCAGGCTCGGGCGGCTATTCAGGTTTACCGCTCCCAGTATTTCCCTACCCTCAGTGCCGGCCCATCGGCAACCCGGGAGAAGCAGTCGCAAAACCGCCCTCTGTATGTGCCCGGCAGCAAAACTAACTACAACGATTTCATCCTTGACGGGCAGGTCTCGTGGGAACCAGATCTTTGGGGAAATATCCGCCGGCAAGTGGAGCTGCAGCGCGCGACCGCCCAGGCGACTGCAGCGGATCTCGCCAATGTCGACTTGAGCCTTCGCTCCGAGCTCGCGACCGATTACTTCGAATTGCGCGGGCTCGATACCCAGCAGCGTCTGCTCGACAGCACCGTGCTGCAATATCAGCAGTATCTGGACCTCACCAAAGCACGCTTTACTGGCGGTGTGGCCACCGAATCCGATGTTGCCCTGGCGCAAACCCAGGTCGACCAGACACGTGCTCAGGCGATCGACGTGGCCGTCGCCCGCGCGCAGTTCGAACATGCCATCGCCACGCTGACCGGAGTGCCTGCTTCGAACTTCTCCCTGGCTTTCGCGCCCCTCGACCTGCAGTTGCCCCAGGTACCCGTGGCCGTCCCGTCGCAGCTCCTCGAGCGCCGTCCCGATGTTGCGGCCGCGGAGCGGCGCACCAACGCCGCTAACGCCCAGATAGGAATCGCGATTGCGGCCTACTACCCCACCATCAACATCACTGGCGCGGGTGGGTTCGAAAGCAGAAGTGGAGGCACTTGGCTCCAGGGGCCCAGTTCACTCTGGTCTTTGGGAGGCTCGGCGGTGGAATTGCTGTTCGATGCCGGCCGGCGTCACGCTCTTACCGAAGAAGCCCGCGCGGGTTATGAGCAGAACGTCGCCAATTACCGCCAGACCGTGCTGCAGGCTTTTCAGGAGGTAGAGGACAACCTCTCCGGCTTGCGCATTCTCAGCAACGAATCAGTTGCCCAGCAACGTGCCGTCGATTCCGCGCGACGTTCGTTATTGATCTCCACCAATCGGTACAAGGGCGGCGTTACGACGTACCTCGAAGTCATCACTGCGCAGACCACGCAATTGAGCAATGAGCGAACGGCCGCCGATATCAACACCCGCGAGTTTGCCGCCAGCGTGCAGCTGGTCAAGGCTCTGGGCGGCGGTTGGGATGCCACGAAATTACCTCATCCCTAGGCCTCTTGCCCCGCTCTTCGGGATTACAAATTCTATAGGGGTTGAAGGGGCGGGGCTTTCAAGCCCTCCGGGTCATTTAGACCGGGGTGGCGTCGTAGATAACTGTATTTCTTGCCCAGCGACCAAGTTCTCACGCAGACTCTTCAGCCCCGCCGTTGAATCGAAGAGAAGACCATCCGGCTTTACAGGCTGCGGAAAAAACGCGGTTTTTGTATCAGGGCCCGACTTCAGTCGGGCCGTAAATGATTCAGAATACGTCGGGCTTTAGCCCCTGCTTCACGTCTCTCTTGCTCGATC
>JBARKD010000686.1:0-7950 GCA_049800615.1 Acidobacteriaceae bacterium
GATCGAGATGAACGCATAAGCAGCTCTGGCTGGGAAAGAAACTGCAGATCCCTCTGCTTCGCTTTCGGGATGACAAAGGGTAGGCCTGCGTTTTCCATTGAGTTCTTCGGTCAGACTAGCCGACCTCCCCTTTGTCATTCCGAAGCGAACTCCGGATTTCCTACACGCTGTACCAACCAACGGCCCCGTATGCGGCTCTCTTTAAGGAGAGCCGCACGAGGTTTAACGACGTCACTAAGCCTGACAGGAAATCCGGAGGAAGCAGAGGAATCCGCAGTTTGCCTCTTCCTTCACTGATCGCTGTCCACCCGCAACGAGGCTAAGCCCCGCACAGCTTTCGAGGGTCATTTTTTCGACACGCCGGCAGCGCTCGATTGCAAAATGTGGCTGCGGAAGCTGCGCACCCCGTCCACAAATACCCCAATGTCACTGGCGAGACTTATCGCGCGAAAGCCCTGGTTGATCCAATGCACGGCCGATTCCGGAGTGTGGGGTAGAACTCCGGGTGCCACGCCATGGCGTTGGCAAACCGCGACCAGCTGATGCATCGCAGAGAGAAACCGTGGATGATCAAATTGAGCCGGGATGCCACTGGAGACGGTGAAGTCGTAATGTCCCATCCAGGCCACGTCGACACCGGGCACGGAGATGATGTCCTCCAGGTTCTCGTAGGCTTTGGCAGTTTCGAGCAGTAGGATGACGCAAATCTCGTCGTTGGTGCTAGCGAAGAAATCAGGACTGCCGGCGCGATACAGATCGTGAGCAATGCCAAGGGCCACGCCCCGCCGGCCTTGAGGAGCGTATTTGAGCTGGGCAACAATATCTTCGGCTTGCGCTCTGGTTTCCACCCGCGGCACCATGATGCCCCGCGCGCCAAGATCCAGGGCACGCGACAATGGCGCATAGGCCAGGTCCGGAACCCGGGCGAAGGGAACGATATCGCTGCCGCGGCAGGAGGCAATCATCTCCGCGAGCAGGGTTAGGTCGCAGCGGCCGTGCTCCATATCGAAAATCACAAAGTCCAACCCGCAGGACGCAAGCATCGGCCCGATGCCGGGAGTGAAAAGTTCCAGCACCATTTGTCCCAGGACGAGCTCACCCTGACGGATCCGCTGACGAAGACTCATCGATTCACGCTTTCCGTTGAAAATGCAGGGCATGGCAAAAATCTGCAGAGAAGCCGACACGAAACTGGTTCATGCTTTGTGCTCGAGAACGATCACCCAATCGCGGAACACTGGAAATTCCGGCGGCTTCCATTCGCCGCCGCTTTCCGGACGCACGTTCTCGATCGGTATTTCGGACCCGTCGCTGGGATTAAAGAAGAAAGCGCGATAGGTTCCCGGGGTCAGATTCTTGAAGGTGACTGGCTTAAACGCCGAAGGACAGAAGGCAAAGATCGCTTCTCCGGGAATTTCGGCTGCGTAATTCTGCCAATAGTCGGTTGCGCTCCAGTGCGGGTCAATTAGCTCCGGCCGCGGTTGCAATTTCCACCACGAGTAGCGGGTGAGGAGCACCTTCGCTAGCCCGAGCTGTGCCGAGCCAGGGAGTTGCGCTGCAACGTCCCACGCAGGACCACCCCACGAATGGCCATGCGGCGAGAGCCCGTAGGGCTGCTGGCGCGTATTCACTTGCCATATGCCGTTGGCGCCGTAGGTGTGCCCGCCCGTTCCGCTCAAAAGCGCGGACCAAAACATGAAACGCTGCACCTCCTGCCTGCTGGCCTCGGCAATGCCTTCGTAGCACACCTCGCCAATCAATACCGGCATCTTCGGGCTTGCGGCAAGCGAATGATTGACCGTCTCGATGGTGTTGGGCACGCTTTGCCGATCGTTGTGACCGGTCTGCAGCATATCGAAATCCAATACCGACGGATCATCCACGCAAAGCCGCGAGCTCTTTGACGGATGAATCGTGATGGGATGATGCCTCGGATCGCTTTCGCGGACATAGCGCGCCAACTCCGTCAGCCCGTGCTTTTGTGTTTCCGCGTCCTGCTCTTTTGTTTTGGATAAGTAGTAGGGCATGGTGCCTTCGCCGGCCAGGCACCAGACCACAGGGTATGCACCCCAACGGGCGATGAGATATCGCCAGTGCTGCTTGGCTTTGTCCAGCCCCATGCGGGGAAGGAAGTATCCCCAAAAGCCGACCACGCAAGCAGCCAGACCGTGATCGGCGAGATGCTGGATGCGCACGTCCGCCATATCGAAGTACGCCGGGTTGATGCGAGAGAAATCGGGCTCCCAGGGAAAGCCTGCTTCATTCGCTCCGCGCGCATCAAAGGGCTCCATGTCGGGGTAAAGACCGGCCACAATCTGGACCATGGTGAAGCCCTTTTGCACGCGATCGGAGGTGAGCGTCTGAAATCCGTCGGGCCAGCTAAGGCGCTTGCACAGGCCCATCCACCAGGTATCCCCCAACCAGAAAAAGGGAGTGCCGTCGGCATGCTGAAAGTGAGCTCGATCTTCTCCAACTTTCAGAGGGCCATGTTGGTAGTGGGGATTCAGACCGGAGTAGGGCTCTACTTGCAGGGTCGAGATTCGATCGTGAAGATCGCGATTCGCGGTATCGCTGGATGCCGATTGAATGCGATACCTGCCCGGTACGGGTGGAGCATAACGCACCCGCCAGGTGGAACCGCCCGCCCAAAAGGCCGGCACACGCTCCTGTTGGCCAGATGGACGCGTGACCAGTGCATCCAGGGTGACCTGATTAAACGGATCGGAATATTGCTTTCCGCTGGTGTACGACCACTCGGTTGGTTGACCGGCAGAGGCAACTCGATCCTGCGCCAGAGCAGAGTGAATTGCAGATTTGGTTGCCGCGCTGGCCGCCAGCGCCTTCACAAACGATCGCCTCGACATTCCTTCGAACACCTGAAGAATGCCCTCCCGCCAGCTAGTAGTCAAAGCCAACAAATGATGGTTGAGCGGTGGGGGGAGTGTCAAGCAGCGTTGATGCAACAGACTTCATGGCCGCCTGGCAAAAGTTCCCGTTTGAACTTCGCCGCCTGGAGTATAAAAGCAAGGCATAGCGGAGAGGCATGAAAACGAGCGTAATTGAGCGGCGAGTTGGCACCAGGGAAAAGGCTCCTGAGCGAATCTCTCTACGGGCAGGGGCTTTGACGATGGATTTCGTCGCTGGGGGCTTGCGCACCATAGCTTACGAGGGCCGCGAAATTTTGCGCGCCATCGCGTATGTTGTGCGTAATGCGGATTGGGGAACCTACAACCCGGAGATCAGCGATTACCATCTGGAAAAAAGTGACGGCGCATTCAAGCTG
Source organism: Acidobacteriaceae bacterium (assembly GCA_049800615.1). Lineage (GTDB taxonomy): Bacteria > Acidobacteriota > Terriglobia > Terriglobales > Acidobacteriaceae > PALSA-350. Next base: position 3,284 of record JBARKD010000686.1, read on the forward strand.
ACATACCGCGGGAACTGCACATCTTCCGACCCAAGCCAGACACTCGTGTACCAGGCAAGCATTACGGCAAACGCGGAAGGCCATCTTCTCTTTGAGGTAAACGCAGTACCGCTCACGCCCTTTGTCACTGCGCGCTGCGGTTTCGCTGTATTGCACCCCATCGATGGAGTCGCGGGCCAACCCGTCGTCGTCGAGCATGTTGACGGCTCGCAGGAAGAAGCAGGTTTCCCGGAGCTCATCGCGCCCTGGCAGCCGTTTAAAGACATTCGTGCCCTGCAGCACCAGGTGACGCCTGAAATCACGGCGCGCTGTCGCCTGGACGGAGATGCGTTCGAGATGGAAGACCAGCGCAACTGGTCAGACGCCTCGTATAAAACCTATGTCCGCCCACTGGCTTTGCCATGGCCCTACACCCTGGAGGTGGGCTTCCAGCAGTCGGTTGAACTCGAGATCAAGCGCAAACAAGGCTCTCGCGGCAAGCTCGCGGCGAAGGATACAGGGCCCGCCCGCGTGACGGTCGGGGTGGGAGAGGGCGCTTTTCCCGGGATCGGTGTGTCTATTCATCCTGCCCAGATTGCCGAGAGCCTTGCCCATCCGGAATTGCTCAACGGGTTGCATCCGCAACACTTGCTGTTGCACTTTGACCCGACTGCGGGCCACGGCGAGAGCGATCTCCGCGGGTTTGCCGACATCATCCACTCGGTTCAGGGAAACCCCAGGCCGGAAGTTTTTTTGGAATTAGTGCTGCCCGCACAAAGAAGCGTGCGAGACGAGTTGGTTGGTATAGCGGGAATGACAGCCGAGGCCGGCCTGGGCTTAACAGGCCTCATGGTGTCGCCCGCGGTAGACCGGCAATCGACTTTGCCGGGGAGCGCGTGGCCGGCTTGTCCACCCCTGGCCGAGATTTACCAGGCAGCCCGAGAGGCTTTTCCGGGTATCGCTATCGGCGGCGGAACTCTCAGCTACTTCACCGAGCTCAACCGCAAGCGACCGCCAGTGGAGCTACTCGACTTTGTGTCTCACTGCACCTGCCCAATCGTACACGCCGCCGATGACCTGAGCGTAATGGAAAGCCTGGAAGCCATGCCCCACATCATCCGCTCGACGCGCGCCATGATCGGAAAGGACAAAGCTTACCGCATCGGCCCCAGCACCATCGGCATGCGTCACAACCCCTATGGAGCACGGGTCATGGAGAATCCAACGGGGGGCCGGGTTACGATGACGGACCGGGATCCGCGACAACCCAGCTTGTTCGCGGCCGCCTGGATGATCGGATACGCCGCAGCTACGGCCGAGGGTGATTTAGCGTCGCTTACCGTCGGCAACCTGACAGGGCCTCTGGGACTGGCCCGGGTAGACAATCTCCGGAAGCTCGTGCTCCATCCTGCGTTTTATGCGGCCAGGGGGCTCGCGGAAATGGGCCGCAACTTGCGCTATCGTTGCCACTCGAGCCGGCCAGCCTCGGTAGCGGCAGTCGCCGGAGCCGGCCGCAAAGGCAGCCGCGTTGCCTTGCTGGCCAATCTCACCGGACGGAAACAAAGGGTGACGGTGGAAGCGGATCGACAGGATGGACAGGATGGACAGGATGGACACGATGGACAGGTTCAATCTGTTTTTTCACTGGACGAAAAGAGCCTTGCCGAAGGCGGCTCCGACCCGTGGCGCCAGGCGGAAGCCGCTTCCTCTGTTGAGCTGCTGCCGTACGCCCTGGCTTGCTTCCGGTTCACGCCCGCCTGACAGGGACGTGCCGTCTTGCCGGTGTCTCGCAATGGGACTGAATGCCGGCAAATTTCAGGAGCGAAAAAGTTTCGACTGCTACTTTCCCCGTTCTCTCGCCCCTAAAATTCCAATGAGAAATTATTTTTCCCTTGACACCTGCCTTTTGACCCCTATATTTTCGGCGCGATTGGGATGAGCCCGTTTGCTGTGTTGTAGACGACGCCGACGTTGCGCGCTTCGGGACTTATGAGCCACGGCATTAGAAACACGGCCGGAAGGTGGGCAGTATGACTCACCATCACGCCAGCAGCACTACTTTGGGAGGAGGTCTATGTCATTGCGCAGAATTTGCTCTGTTTGTGTTTTCGCGCTGTTAGCGGCGAGTGTGGCTTTCGGCCAGGGCGGGGGCACCGGCACTGTTCTGGGAACGGTAGTTGATAGTACGGGTGCAGTCCTTCCGAATGCGAAAGTGACCGTCACCTCCGCAGCCACCGGTTTGGCATATCACACAACGACAAGTTCTTCTGGCGATTACAACGCGCCATCGCTCAATCCCGGCCCGTACCAGGTAGAAGTAGAAGCGCCGGGATTTGAGAAAGCGCGCACCACCACCTTCACGCTGGCCGTCGATCAGAAAATCCGCATGGACGTTTCCATGAAGCCGGGCTCCGTTTCGCAGGAGGTGGAGGTATCTACCCAGGCTGTGTCGCTGGACACAGACAGCGCATCGCTGTCCCAAGAGATAGGAGCGCGGCAAGTAAACGACCTGCCTCTCAACGGCCGGAACTTTATGCAGCTGCTGTTGGTAGGCGCCGGCGCAGTCACAGTTGGCGGCGAACAAGGCACCATGCGACAGGGCCAAGGCAACGCAGTCAGCATCAATGGTGGACGTCCCGAAGGCAACAACTACACCCTCGACGGACTGACCAATACGGACTCAGCTCTGGTAACTCCGGCGGTCATTCTCTCGCAAGATGCAATTCAGGAGTTCAAGGTTCAGAGCGGGACCTACTCTGCGGAATACGGGTTCAGCGCGAGCCAAATCAACATCGTCAGCAAGAGCGGCACCAATCAGCTCCACGGTACCCTCTTCGAGTTCAATCGAAACAATGCGTACGACGCGAGGGGGCCATTTCAAACAACCATCCCCACTCTTCGTCAGAATCAGTTTGGATACGTGCTCGGCGGACCTATCTTGATCCCGAAAGTTTATGACGGACGCAACAAGACGTTCTTTATGGCGAACTATGAAGGCTGGCGAGTCACGAATGGAGGCGTCCTCCGAGCATCGATGCCGAACCCGCCAACGCTGACGGGAGATTTCTCGGCCGAAAATCTGCCGGTATACGGGACACCAGCTTGCACCGCCAATCTGTCAACAGGCAATGACTGCTTACCGATCGATCCAAACACAGGACTGCCTTTTCCTGGGAATGTGATCCCCGCGTCGCGTATCACATCGAGATTTGCCCAGGTAGCGATCGCGAATCACTACTGGTTGACCCCAAATCTCGTGCAAGGTGCAACGCCAGGAACTATCAACTATCAGCAAAACTATGGAGCGCCGCTGACCACCGATCAGCAAACCTACCGCGGCGATCAAAGCCTGGGGCGCTATGGACAGATCTTCGGACGGGCCACCATTTCCGACTACCAGAATTCGACCCTTAACACCAACACCCCTGCATTGGGTTACCTGACTCAATACGAAAACCAGAAGAACTACGAAGGCTCTCATACGATTACCTTCGGCAATGGATTCGTAAACAACTTCCGCTTCTCGTATCTGCATGCCACAGCTCCGCAGGGTGGCGTGGGGCCATCCGCATCGGTGATCAGCTCGCTCGGCGTCACCGGCACTTTTCAGACATTCGGGCCGCTCCAGCTCACATGGCCCAGCGAAGGTATGAACAAATTCGGGACCGCTGGAGGAGCAGTCAACGCCTACACAGGAAGCGAGCAACCCGCGTGGGACTACGCTGACTCGTTTAGTACTGTGCGCGGACGGCACACTCTGTCGGCGGGGGTCGAGTATCGCCGCTGGCGTTTGATCCGTAATCTGGCCGACGATTTCCTGGGCGATTACAACACCACCGGGGCCACGGTCCTGAGCAACAATATCAACTGCCCGACAGTCACCTGCGGCACCGGCAATGAGACGGCTGACATGTTGCTTGGCTACTACTCAACAGCGGCCACTTACCAGCCCGGCCCCTTGAGCCCCACAGATACGGCCGGCAATCCGCAAACGCACGTCTTCATGTACTTTGCCCCGTATTTTGAAGACGACTGGAAAGCCACCCCGAACCTCACCCTCAATCTCGGGCTGCGTTGGGACTATCACGCAGCGGCCTACGAACTGCACAACCATTTCTTCTGGCTGGACGTGAACAATCCGCTGGGAGGGTTGTGCTTCGCCGACAAGACGTTGTTGACCAACGGTGTTGCGCCCCCGGGCAATGGGGTGTACGAATATTGCGGCTCGAACGTGCCCCATCAGGGGGCCAAGACTCCGTTCGCTCCGCGCCTGGGCTTTGCCTACCGTATTGGGGATAAGACGGTCGTGCGCGGCGGGTACGGACTTTTCTGGGATTCTTATGAAGGCCGGGAAATTGACGACTCCGGAGATCTTTATCCCTACTCCATCAGGACCAGCCTCTCGCCTGCCTCCAACCCGGCAGCCCCGAAGCAGCAAAATGATCTCTTCGCCAACTACGGAGCGTTAGGTCCGATCAATCCGGCTTCCCTTACCTTTATCGCCGTGATCGAATCGGAGAACCCGTTAAATCCGTACGTGCAGCAGTGGTCACTTTCGGTACAACGGCAGCTCAGTCGAGGCACGACCCTGGAAGCGTTCTATGTGGGCGCCAAGGGCACGCATTTGCTCGACCGTCGTGACATCGCGCAACCCTATGGCATAGCGGCGGCAGACCTTCCATTTTGCC
>JBARKD010000687.1:0-9421 GCA_049800615.1 Acidobacteriaceae bacterium
TTTCAACTAGCCACCTCAGTGCCTTCTCTCGACTACCTAATTTAAAGCCGGAAGTGGTTTATTATCTTTGACCTGGATGGTGGGCCCACCAGGACTTGAACCTGGAACCAACGGATTATGAGTCCGCTGCTCTAACCAATTGAGCTATAGGCCCTGAACGACTTACGACACTTTGCGAGCGTGCCGAGCTACGGCTCGTTTCATCTCAGCCCGCAATGCAACAATACGAGCCCGAGTGGCTCGGGAAGCTTCTCAGGAATGATTTTACAGAATGCTTTGCGTGCAGGCCGGCTTGCTTCTCGGGCATCAGGCGACAAATCTGCGAGCCGTTACCAAAAGGCGCAAAAATCCTGATTTTTCAGGTATATGCTTCTTGGCAGATCAACTACCCATCGATAGGCGAAGAGGTAATGACGCAAGACAACTTTAGGAGACTCCGATACGCCGGCTTCTCCATGAATCTCTTCGGCATGTTCCTCTCCGTCGGAACATGGGCCTATAGGATGTGGTTTCGCACACACGCTGTCACCCACACGGACCCCTCCGGCTTCGGCTGGACCCTCGGTGGATTCTGTTGGCTTCTGGGGTTGCTGCTCTTCCTTGGCGGGTGGAGAGGCGAACGCTGACTCCCGCGGTGTCTTGAATGGAGAATCTGCGAGAAGCCAATGAGAAACCCGGCGGCCCTGTTCAGTAATACTGAACGCTTCATCATGGGGAAGAGCCGGCGAAGATCACCCGGAACACGTTCAATACAGGCTGGCGGCAGCAGTCGTCTCGCGCTGGTATCGATAGGCAGTCGTTTTGCGCCTACCCACTGTCCACCTGGCGGCGCCGGCAAGTACGACCAAACAGATCAAAGCAGCAATAGAAATCCAGACCAACTCGGTTCGTCTCATCGCACTCTCCAGCGAGGATCATCAAAACAAGACGGTTTTTGGCCCAAAAACAAGCTTTCGTCACTGAAGCGGTTGCTGACTGGCCGAATGAAGAACCGCAAACAGGTTGAAACAGCAATTGTAACGGAAGGAAGAAAGGCGGTCAAGCAAATCAATGACCCCGAGCATTGAGAAACAAGGTTCGGCCTTCCGCGGAGGTTCCCAGAATCGCTGTACGCAAACTGCACCCCAAGGATTGAATGGGATCTGTTAACGTCTTGTTAACAAAGGCAAAACGGGCTTTCCACAGCAAATCCGAAACAACTCTCGATGCCTCAATACCATCCCACCTTTTAGATTCTTGAGTGACGAGGTGCTTGGATCGTCGATGAGACTTTACATCCACAGAATCGTACCGGACGTCGAAAAACGTAAACCTACAACCTTCGCTTTTATTACGGGCATGGAAGTCGCGTGGTTTTGGAAGACACGCGAAGCTGCAGAACGTGCCCTGCGGATATGGCAGGGGATACTTGTCCAGTTGCCATTCGGCCCCGCCGTCGCCTGTACCGATTTTCGGATCGAACCCAGGCCAAAGGGCGGATTCGTCATTTCCTGCGAACATCCTCCACATTTTGAATCCAACCTTAGAGCTCACGCGAGCCGCAGTCCCACGGCCCAGCGGCTCAATCTGAGAACGCTCTAAACAGCAGTCGCGGCAGATCAAACATCGGAAGATCTAAGAACAAGGAAACAGGCTCCCGTCAGGAATGACTCGGAGCCTCTCCTGCTTGAGTGGGCGAGTGTATTTACTTGCGTCAACGTCAGGAACGCTTGCGGGTGACGAAGTTATAGGACATGACCAGGAGGTCACGTAGCAACTCGGGAGTGAGCAGGGCAATACGGACCAGAACCGCGTCGTAATTCAAATAGTGATCGGGTGCGTAGTAAAGCTCAGGCGCTTCTTCAAGCAGCGCTGCGCGTTCGCGGCGGTCAACACGGATCATGAGAGAGCCAGGTTCGGCTGATTTGTGGGTTGGCACACAGGCCATGAGTTCCAGCTTGCCCTTCGGGCCCTTCACCTTCAGCGCCGGACTGCCGTAGGCGATGCTCTTTTCGACGCCGGGAAATGTCGCAGCAACGTCAAAAGCGGTATTCAACGTAACTTTGGATTTGGGCACGGTGCGCTCCTGCGGGGATAGAAATCGACAATACAGAGTAGGTTAGCGTTTCGATTGAAGCCGCCTTCTTGTTCGATTTGACGGCGGGGCTGAAGCCCCGCCCTTCAAGGCAAAAAAGTCACAGGCTCTCCGGTCGAGACGACAATTTTGTGGAGCAAAAACGGACGGTTTCCCCATGAACCAGCCGTCCACGTCGCCGTTCAATAGTCCTCCGGCTCGCCTACAACTTACGTTGCTCGCGGATTAACGGAGCGGAACCCTCGCCTGACTTGAGACTCCACGCGGTTCCCACGATCGATGTTAATCCTGACCCCGATGCGGGATGTTGTTTGTCGAACCAGCAAAGCATACTCAACACATTGCACGACTCGATTTTCCAATCTGCCTTGGAGGCTTTCATGTTCTGGTCAGTGGCGTTCGCGGCGGCTGCGGGTGTTGTGATGGCGCGAGCGCTTAGACACAGGACGGTTGCCTTCATCAGTCTGGCCGTTGGGCTGGGCATCATTGAAGCATTTTTCAATCCGCCGCTGGCCCTCACCTTCATGGCCCTGGCGGTACTCTCGTTTATCTTCTACGTGACGTCCACCGCCGCCTGGAAGGGCGCCTTTTCTCCCGCCAGCGAAGAGTCTTCCTCGGAAGAGACGACCAAACGCGGCATCACGCCACGATTGTTCTAGCTATTCCATTCCAAAATCATGTCTCCTATCTCCCCGCAGGCGTTCCAAACGATATGCTGGAATGCATGATTTTTTCGCGCGGTCTCGGGGATCCGGAAGGCCCGGTGGCATTACCGGACGGAACATGGCTAGTGGTGGAAGGCACCGTCGAGCGCGGCTGTGTTACCCACATCAGCGCCGATGGGCAAACGAAACGAGTCGTCAGCAAGACCGGCCTTCCCAATGGCCTCGCGGTTGACCGCCACGGCGTAATCTGGGTGGCTGAGTCCAAAGAACCTTCGCTGCTTCGCTTGACCATGGAGGGAAAGTGCGAAGTCGTGGCTACCGCCTGCGACGGCGAGCCATTCCTGTTTCCCAATGACCTTTGCTTCGGCCCCGATGGCGCGCTCTATCTCACGGACTCGGGCATCCTGGCAACCTTCTTCGCCCCCGGGAACAAGATCCGGGAAGATTACCTTTCGCTCCGCTACGAGGGGCGCGTCTATCGCGTCGACGTGGAGAGCGGTAAGGTGACGTTGGTCGACGATGGCATTCGCTTCACCAATGGGATCGCCTTCGGGCCCGACGGCATGCTCTACGCCAACGAGACCATCAGCGGAGATGTCTTTCGCTACGCAATGAGCAACGGCTGCCCAGTCGGGCCGCGGCAATATTTCGGCAATGTGATTCGGTCCGACGCGCCCCCGGGTTTCAAAGGGCCCGACGGCATGGCTTTTGCCGCCGATGGGCGCCTGTACGTGACGGTCTTCGGCCAACATGACATACTCGTGCTCGACCGCGCCGGGCAAGTTGTGGAGCGTATCGAGACTTTGGGCAATCTACCCACGAACGTCGCGTTCGCGCTTCCCGGCAACAGGAAAATCCTTGTGACCGAATACGAGCGCGGCCAGGTCGAAGTTTATGACACGCCAACCGATGGCCTGCCATTATGGTTGGGCCCGTCCTAAAGTGGACCTTGTGCATCCTAGGGAAAGCGACAGCACGCATAGGAGCGATCATGAAAAGAGCGCTGTTTTGGGGAACGATCATTGCCGGGGCCGTGGCCGCCTACATGATGTACCGCAGGGGAGAGCCAATCGGCGCCATCGCGGTAAGGGCCGTGACCAATCCGGTGGGAACGCTGGTCTCGGAATTGCAGGTTGCGGCTGGTTGATTTTTGCTCCGCCGCTCGCGATCAGGTATCATCGCGCCTTCCGGCTGCACTCAAATAGGAAGGCGAAATGTCAGAAGCAAATTGCGATATCGGGCTGATCGGGCTGGCGGTAATGGGCCAGAACCTGGTGCTGAATATGAACGACCACGGCTACAAGGTCGCGGTCTTCAACCGGACAGTCTCAAAGGTTGACGAATTCCTCGCCCATGAGGCTCAAGGAACCCAGGTTGCGGGTGCGCACTCCATTGAGGAGATGTGCCGTCAACTCAAGCGACCCCGCCGGGTCATGATCATGGTCAAAGCGGGAGAGGTGGTCGACCAAACCATCGAGCAGGTGCTTCCGTTTCTGGAAAAGGGCGACATCCTGGTCGACGGCGGCAACTCGCTGCACACCGATTCCACCCGTCGAACGAAAGACCTGGCCGGCAAAGGCATCCTGTTCATCGGGACGGGCGTTTCCGGCGGGGAGGAAGGCGCCCGGTTCGGCCCCTCCATCATGCCAGGCGGCAACAAAGAGGCGTGGCCGCACGTGAAAGAAATTTTTCAGGCCATCGCCGCCAAGGTCGAGGACGGCACTCCCTGCTGCGACTGGGTTGGGGAAGACGGGGCCGGGCACTACGTCAAAATGGTTCACAACGGCATTGAATATGGCGATATGCAGCTTATCGGGGAAGCCTACCAGCTGCTGAAGGATGGTCTGGCACTTACTCCCGATGAGCTCTCCGAAGTGTTTGCCGAATGGAACAAGGGCGAGCTCGATAGCTTCCTGATCGACATCTCGACCACCATCTTCTCCAAGAAGGATGAAGACGGACAGCCCATGGTGGACAAGATCCTCGACACAGCGGGGCAGAAGGGGACTGGCAAGTGGACCGCCATCTCGGCCCTCGACCTGGGCCAGCCCGTCACCCTTATCGGAGAAAGTGTCTTTGCCCGCTGCCTGTCGGCACTGAAGGACCAGCGGGTTGCGGCCTCGAAAGTGTTAAAAGGGCCGCGCAAGCGCAAGGTTTCCACGGACAGGAAAGAATTTATCGAGGAAGTCCGCCTGGCGCTGTATTGCTCGAAGATGGTGAGTTATGCCCAGGGATATATGCTGCTGCGGGCCGCCGAGAAGGAGCAGGGCTGGAACCTCAACATGGGAGGCGTAGCTCTCATGTGGCGTGGCGGCTGCATCATTCGCAGTGTATTTCTGGGCGACATCAAAGCGGCGTTTGACCGGAATCCCAAGCTCGAGAATCTTCTGATGGATGAGTTTTTCGCCAATGCCATGAACAAATATCATCCGGCGTGGCGCAAGGCGCTCATTTATGGGATCAGGGTTGGCGTGCCTATGCCCGCTTTTTCGACTGCCCTCGCCTTTTACGATGGCTATCGGACGGCCAGGCTGCCAGCGAATCTGCTGCAGGCGCAAAGGGACTTTTTTGGCGCCCACACCTATGAGCGGATCGACAAGCCACGCGGGGAATTCTTCCACACGAATTGGACGGGCAGAGGCGGCCGGGTCTCCTCCTCCACCTATAACGCCTAGGACAGTAAACGGCCGGGACTCTCAGCGCGAAAGCCCTTTTAGTGCGAAGTGCCGGGTTGCTGCTGGCCATTCGCTGGAGCATTCCCAGACTGAGACTGCTGAGGAGTGTTCCCTGCCTGAGCAGGAGAATCCCCTGGCTTAGACTGCTGAGTGTTATTGGTTACATCCTGACCCTGGAAGATCAGCTTAACGGTGGAGCGGAACTGCTTGTAGTCGGTATAACGCACAATTTGGCGGATACGTACGTCCTGGCCCATGTAACCGTTCCCGCCGGAAAAGTGAAGCTCGGCATCGGCCTTGGTATAGACCGGAAACCAGTACTTCCCATCCACCTGCTCGCGGTACGTGGTGAAAGGAGGCGACAGGTCTTCATGCCCCTTGCGCAAATCGTCAGGGACATTTTTTCCGCTGGTGATGACGATCTGCAGATCTTTCTGGTCGACCCAGATGCGGCCTTTGAGATAGCGCTTGTTCTTCTCCATGACCTTCGGAGCCACATCGAAAACGTAACAGTCCACTTCGTCTACCTTTTGACGCCCAACGTAGGTGAGATTGTATTGCCCTACGTCCTCGGTGGTCAGCACAAACGGCAACCGCTGCTCGATATCAGAGACGTCTGCCGGGCTCATGGTGATGCGTTCCAGCGTATTTGCCGGCGCGAAGGTTACATGTTCCGATTTGCGCCCGTTGGTGTCGAAGGTAATCTGCACTACCTGGCGATACTCGCCGTCCGGTTTGCCGTCGTCGTTGATGGTCTGAATGCGCACGTCGCGCTGGTAGGTGTAGTTGTCCAGGGCGTGGCGGAACTCGCTCTCCTTGGCGGCGAACTGCTGCACGATCTGGTCGGGCGGAGTGGCCGGCGCGCTTTTGTCAAGCGGCCCAAATCCCTGGTCGGGCTGATCGGTGCTCTGGGCCAGGGCGGCGAAAGGCAAAAGCATCAATGAAATCAACAACTTTGCTAAACCTTTACGCATGGCACCCACCCCCGTCACCTCTCATTATGCACCCGGTCCTCTGAATAGACGTAATCCGCGGCCCAAGGGACTTAGAGTGCAATCAGGGGTGCAATCAGGGGTGCAATTCGGCTTCCCGATGCGAAGGGTCACTGCTCGTCTAAAACGGGTCGCAGCCGTCCATTAGCCGCGTCCAGCCGTCTTATCGCTTCATCCCGCCCAAGGCCCAGCTTTTGCATCACGATGGCAACCCGTACCGTCCCGGCCTGTGCCAGCAGGCCGTCGGCTTCTTCCTGGTTGACTCCGGTGGCTGCGGCAATGATCCGCGTCGCCCGGTCCTTCAACTTTTCATTGCTCGGCTGCACGTTGACCATCAGGTTGCCATAGACCATGCCGATGCGGATCATCGCGCCGGTGCTGAGCATATTCAAGACAAGCTTGGTGGCGGTGCCGGCGCGCAGCCGGGTCGAGCCGGTAATCACCTCGGGTCCCACCGCGGGAGTGATTGCGATCTTCGCCCGCCGCTCGACCTCCGACCCAGGCACGCAGCTGAGACCCACCGTGAGCGCACCCAACTCGTTGGCGTACATCATCGCCCCCAGCACGTAAGGCGTACGCCCACTGGCCGCAATCCCAACCAGGGTGTCGCCGGCTGAAAATCCATGGGCCTTTAAATCCTTGACTCCCTGGGCTTCATTGTCTTCAGCGCCCTCGACCGAGTGGCGCAGGGCATAATCGCCGCCGGCGATCAGGCCCACCACCAGGCCGGGATCGACGTTGAAGGTAGGCGGGCACTCCGAGGCATCCAGGACCCCCAGCCGACCGGACGTTCCGGCTCCCGTGTAGAAGAGGCGGCCACCCTTGTCCAGCCTCCGGGCAATGCCATCCACCGCCTGGGCGATGCGGGCCAGCTCCGCGTGCACGGCTTCGGCTACGGAGCGATCCGCTGCGTTGATCACCTCCAGCATTTCCAGGGTGGAAAGTTGATCGATGCGAGCCGTGTGCGGATGGCGTGTTTCTGTCAGTAAATGCTCGAACTTCATCATCAGCCAACCATAGCAAATGCTACGCTGTGCCCCAGGAGTATGGATACCTCAGGAGCAATTCCGGACTTGCCCCGTCATCCGCGCCTGGCCCAGATCCTGGAGCAGAACTGGCAGGCGGAAATGGAGGGCTATCACACCTATCGCACGCTCGCCGAGCGGGAGCCGCAGCCGGGGAGAAAGCAATCGCTCGAAAACATGGCCAAGGCGGAAATGGAACACGCCCGGCTATGGGCCGCCCGATTGCGAGAGCTGGGGCAGCCAGAGCCTGTCTATCGTGGCAGGCCCGGCGGCGATGCAGAAAGTCTCAAAACGCGCATCGGCGGTGACGATTTGGCGTTGCGTCGCCTGGAAATTGATGAGAGCCGCGACATCGCCAAGTATAGCCAGCAGCTCAAAGAACTCGGGGACGTGGCGAGCGTGGCCATACTCGAACGCGTGATCGAAGAGGAGCAGGATCACTACCGCGAACTCAGCAGTCTGATCCGCCGCTTCCCGCCCCGTGCCGGCCTTGTTCCGGGTTCCGATCCCAAATCTGCGCTGGAACAGATGCTGACCAAGCATGACCGCGGCCGTCACCACACTGCGGGATGGATCGGCGACGCAATCTATGGTGTCAACGACGGCCTGGGCTCCATCTTCGGAATCGTCTCCGGGGTCTCGGGCGCGACACTGGGTAACAGCAAGTACGTACTTCTCTCGGGCCTGGCGGGCATGATTGCCAGCGCCCTTTCCATGGGTTCCGGCGCCTACCTCGCCGCCAAAAGCGAACGCGAAATCTATGAGGCGGAGCTGGCTCGCGAGCGCGAGGCCATCGCCATGAACCAGCCCGAGGCGCAGGAGCTGCTGTCGCTTTATTTCCAGGTGAAAGGCCTACCTGAGCAGGATGCCGATCACATGGTCGAGCACATCGCGAGCGATCCGGAGCACCTGCTGCGTGCCCTTGCCGCGGAACGGCTCAGCTCGACCGAAGGCGCGCTCAGCAAGCCCATCACTTCGGCGATCTCGGGCGCGCTCTCGACCGCCGTTGGCGCCTTTATCCCCATCGTGCCGTTTTTCTTTGTCAGCGGCTACACCGCGGTCATCATCTCCGCAGTGATTTCCCTCATCGCGCACTTTGCTGTGGGCGCGGCCAAATCGCTGGTTACTGTGCGCTCATGGTGGAGCAGCGGCCTGGAAATGACCCTGGTGGGCGCGGTGGAAGGCCTGGTGACTTATGTGATTGGCATAGGGCTCGGGCGTCTTGGCGCATGAGCTGCCTACGCCGTTACACCCTTAAGTAGTCGCCCCGCCAGTTTTGAATGGCGCTCTTGATCTGCTTGCTGGTAAGGCCTTCATTGAGAGCGCGCATCGCCAGGGTGGGCAACTCCTCATCCGAGGCAAAGCGAAGCGCAACCAACTGGGACTTCGTCAGCTCCCCGATTCGCGGCCTGGCGGAGTCCGGTAGCAGCATGGCCAGCCGCAAACGTTCCTCCAGACGGATGACCCGATCCTGCACTTTTAGCGAATAGATCCTGAGCCGGAACGAGGCCAGTAAGAACCCGATCGACAGAATGACCAACAGCACTGAAACCCAGCCTGGGTTCCTGAAAAGGAAAATCAAGCTCAAGATAACAGCGATCATCGCCAGCGGCCCTTGGACATAATGGAAGGGCGGGTCCACCCGAGGGTGGTTAGCGAAGGTTTGCGGCGTCTTATTTGCCATGAGAAAACCTCGCTTCGAAAACTATCACGACGCGAACCGCTGAGTCGTCCCTTCGTTTCGGTAAGGGCGGCAGGAAAATACCTTGTGAAATGATGAACGGATGAACAAAGTCCTCGGCGCTCTTGCCTGCGCCCACCTGCTCTGCTTCTCTGCCGCACTCTCGTCCGCACAGACCTCTCCGATCCTGTTGCATGTGGACCTCACTGATGCCCCGCGCCGCCTGCTGCATGCTCACATGGAAATTCCTGTCAGCCCAGGACCCGTGACCCTGGAATATCCGAAGTGGATTCCCGGCGACCACCGCCC
>JBARKD010000688.1:0-13701 GCA_049800615.1 Acidobacteriaceae bacterium
GAAATAACTCAGGAAGACATCTTCACGGAGCAAAAGCTGCTGTCGTCGGGACTCAACTACACGATCGCCTACCATCCTCCTTTCCTCGATGTCCTTGCGTTCTACATTGGGCCGAAGGCACAAGAGACGGGTGTGCGCGTCCCTGCTGGTGAAAGAAAGTTCAATGCGGCAACCCGCGATGATTTAGCCGCCGGGCACGCCGCAATTTTGGCCGGACAGGGACATGAGAATAAAACTTATGCGCTGACAGGTGACCCCGCCATCTCGTTCTCAGACATCGCCGGTATCTTGTCCAAGCTCACCGGAACAATGGTTCGATTTGTCAAAATCTCGGACGAGGAATACCTCGCAGCCATCGGCCAGGGCGTTCCCGCCAATATCGCGCAGTTCGTACTAAAGTGGGTACACAACATGGGCGGCGGCGAATGGGAGGAGCAGACCAAAGACCTGGAAACGCTCATTGGTCGCAAGGCAACTACCCCAACTGAGTTCTTCCGCGACGGCTATCTTCCCAAATAATCGTTCAAGTCAGACACACCGATCGGCTCGCTGGCTTTACGCCGCTAACCTTAGGTGACATCTCGGGACGTACCTCCAGCGAAATCGTTGCGGACCTTGCACCGGGCGCGTGGCCATTTGACAGCCTGGATGGGGTCGTTCGGCCCGACAAAATCAGCTCAATGCGTCTGCCCGGACTCACCATACAGAAATGTGATCGCTGCGGGGATGCGGCGAGACCAGTACACCGCGCTATGGTTGGCTCCCGGTTCGATGACTAGTTGGACTTCTGGACGCTTGATGAATGCTTTTTCGAGATTCGACGCCAATATCTGATTCATTTTCACGGTAGCGGCCTCGGCGTCCCGCTCGGTTATGCGAAGAGGCGTAAAGTATGCCTTACTTTGTGGAAAGTTGTATTCGGTCGCGCCTACGCCTATGGCGACCCGATCTGGCGCGCGTAAGAGTAGGGTTGTATCGCGCAAGAGTTGCCCATTACCAAGCCAAAGATCTGGACTTTCGGCCAAAACTAGCCCGAACAAGTCAGGGCGATTGAGAGCCGCATACAAGGCCGCGAAAGCCCCTACCGAGGTTCCGCCGATACCAGTGTGCGCTGCATCATCCGACACCCGGTAGCGCGCGGACACATACGGCATAAGCTCGCTGCCAAAAAAGAAAGGCAGTTGTTTCCCGTCCGGTTCTTTTTGATTTCCATCGGTGAGCGGGTCTTTCCAGGCCTCATACTCGTAGTCGCGGCTCTCTCCATGCGCGCTGTCGATACCCACCACAATCATCGGCGCGACCGTATGTTCTGCAATCAGACGGGTGACCGTTTCGTCGATCTGCAGCTCCTGTTCTCCCCTAAATGTAGTGCACTGGTCAAAAGCATTCTGGCCATCGAGGACGTACAAAGTGGGATATTTTTTGGTAGCTTCCGTTACATCGTTGTACCCGATAGGCAACCACACACGCAGGGTGATCATTCTGTCGAAAATCTTGCTTTGGAAATGCTCTACGCGGAGGTCTCCCACGACCGTAGATTTGCAAGGCTCTTGTGCGATCCCAGCCCCCACAACTGACAACTGAATTGCTAGCGAAAATACGAGCGGGATTTTCATAACACCATTTACGCGGTGGGCGTCGAAGAAGTTCCAGATACGCATGCCCTCTCGCCGAG
Organism: Acidobacteriaceae bacterium; assembly: GCA_049800615.1. Classification (GTDB taxonomy): domain Bacteria; phylum Acidobacteriota; class Terriglobia; order Terriglobales; family Acidobacteriaceae; genus PALSA-350. Next base: position 1,676 of record JBARKD010000688.1, read on the forward strand.
ATGGTGGGCGATGCGCTGGATTTTCTCACCGAAGGCGCGATCATTCAGTTGCACAAGTTCAACGGAAACCCCATCGGCCTGCAGTTGCCGCAGCAGGTGGAGCTTGAAGTGAGCTATACCGAGCCCGGCGCCGGCGGCAACACTCAGGCGACGTGACCAAGTTCGCGCGCCTCGAGACTGGCCTGGAGATTAAAGTTCCGCTCTTCAAGCAGGAAGGTGTGAAGGTGAAGGTCTACACGGAGACCCGGGAGTTTGCGGGGAGGGCGTGGGCGGCGTTTGGAACGCCGCTATTGACGGCCTGAAAGCCTCGGCCATATCGGGTGGGAGCTTTTACTCTGCCCTCAGTGCCTCGACTGGATTAACTGCCGCTGCACGCCGTGCTGGAAAGGAGCTTGCCAGCAACGCTGCTATTGCCAGTACCACCGTCACACCCATCAGCGTTATTAGATCCCAGGCCCGAACGCCGAAGAGCAGGCTGCCCATAAAGCTCGCTGCGGCAACTGAGCCGGCCAGTCCGATGGCGAGGCCGATGATGGTGAGCCAACCTGCTTCACGCAGAATCATTCTGTGAACGAAACTCCTCTGCGCGCCCAGCGCCATCCTTATTCCAATCTCCCGCGTCCTCTGGCTAATCGAATACGAAATGGTTCCGTAAAGTCCGATGATGCTGAGCAGAAATGCCAATACTGCAAAGCCTCCCACCAGCCAGGCGGCCGTGCGATGCAGCCAGGCGGAGGGCGAATTGCGAATGAGCAGAGGCATGGTGGTCTCGTCTTGCACTCCCACGTCAGGACGCAGATGCCGAATTGTCGCGACCAGTTCCGGAAGAATCGACTCCTCATTCTGAGAAGTCCTTACCACAAGCGAGAAAGAGGTTCTTGTGTCTTGTGCAAAGGACTCGTACTCCGTGGGCCACTCTTCTGAATCGAGCGCACCATCTTTCATGTCAGCCACAACACCCACGATTTGTCGCAGCGAATCCGGCTTCAGGTCTGTGTCGCCTATCTTGTTTCCGATCGGATCTTCACCTGGAAAATACTTCCGCGCGAATGCATCGTTGATCACCACGACCTTGGGATGCGACGCATCGTCGTTTTCCGTCAGGAAACGCCCACTCACGAGCTGAGCCTGCATGGTGTGAAAGTAATCTGCGCTGACCCGCCGATCGTTCACTACATTGTGGACGCCGTTATATGGCTTGCCCGCGAACCGCACCCAATCTGTATCGCAGTTGCAAGTGACCGGCAAGATAGTAATCACCGCCGCAGATTGAACTCCGGGCAAGCTACGCACGCGGTCGATTGCCTTGTTCACAAACTCAGCTAGCAGAGCGTCGGTCTTGAATACGGTATTGGGCAGCTCAACTTGCAGCGTGGCCAGTTGCTGCGGCTCGAAGCCCAACTCCATGTGCAGCATCTTCCAGAAACTCTTCGCCAGCAATCCCGCGCCAGAGAGCAACACTACGGCTACCGCCAGTTCGACGATCACCAGGTTTGCCCCAAGGCGGCGCCAGAGACTCCCTGTCCCGGCACGGCCGCCATCGCTCAAGCCATCGCGGAGCGCGTCCATCGGCAGGCGAAGTATCGGCGCCAGCGAAAACAACCCCGTGGCCAGCACGGCCAGCGCCAGGGCGAAGATCCAAACGTGCAGCGTCAAGCCCATCTGCTGCAGGTACGGCATGTTCGCCAGCAGGTCCTTCGAAATCATTCCGCGCATTGCGCGCATGGTCACGGCGGCCAGCGCGATACCCAGCACCATTCCCACACCCACCAGCACCAGGATCTCCGTTAGATACTGCCGAATGAGTCGCGCTCGCGATGCGCCCAGCGCGCCGCGCACTGCCATCTCTCGTCGCCGTTTCTCTGCCCTCACCAGCAGCAGACTCGATACGTTGACGCAGGCAATCAACAGCAGCAGGCCCGCCCCACCAAGCAGCACAAGCAATATGGGGCGAACTTCTCCTGTAATGGCCTTGGCCAGCGGCATTACGCTTGCGCCTTGTCCGCGATTCGAATCGGGATATTGCCGCTCCAGTTGCAGCGCAATCGCCTTCATGTTGGCCAGAGCTGCGGCCCCCGTTACGCCGTCTTTGAGGCGGCCCACGCCATTCAGGCCGTGGCAGCTCCTCCGCAGGTCACAGGAGCCCTTAGGCTGGAACGTAGTAAAGAACTCAACATTTCCCAGCAGGGCAAACTGAAAGCTGGCCGGCAAAACTCCGATGATGGTGGTAGGAACGCCGCTGAGTTGTATGGTCTGCCCCACGATGTCTCTTTTTCCGCCAAATCGCCTCTGCCAGGCTCCGTAACTCAACAGGACGGTTGACGGGGCAGACACATCGTCTTCGCCGGGACGAAAATCCCGCCCCTCTGCCGGCGTGATCCCGAGGAGGTTGAAGAATCCCGAACTGACGCGCATGCCAGGCACCGGCTCTGCCCCGTTGGGTGCCTGCAGGAGAAAGTTGTCTCCCCTATACACCTCGATCGAGGTGAATACTGTGTTTAGCCGCTTCCAGTCGATGTAGTCCGGGTAGGAGAGGTTTCCTCGCGGAAACATGGGCAGGCTTTCCGTTACATCCATCAGGCTGTTGGGCTGCGCAAATGGCAAGGGTTGAATAAGCGCCGAATCGACAAAGGCAAAGATCGCTACGCTTGCCGCGACTCCGAGCGCAAGCATCAAAATCGCCATCAAGGCAACGCCAGGATCGCGAGCCATTTGTCTGGCCGCGAACCTGAGATCCTGCACAACAGTCTCTGCACGAAATGCTACCGCCTCGTGACTGCGCTCCCTCATCAGCAATTCGTTTCCAAAACGCTGCGTGGCCGCGTAGTGCGCCTCCTCTGCGGTCTTTCCCTCATGCTTCAGCGACTCTTCAAGCTGCTCCTGGTGAAAGGTCATCTCCTCCTTCAGGTCAGCTTCGAAGTCCCGCCGGGAGAGAAGAAAACGCAGTTTCTTTATCCATCTGCCAGGCAAGCTCATCCGGTCGCCTCCGCATCGCGGATGACGCGGCCAATGGCCGCGACCATCTGCTCAAATTGCGATAGCTCGATGCCCAGTTGCTTGCGACCCGCCGCGGTCAGGGTATACACACGCACCCGGCGGTTTGCGGGCGTTCGCTTCCACTCCGCCTTCAACCATGACTCCAGCAGCAGGCGTTGCAATGCCGGGTACAGCGAACCCTCTTCCACTGACAGCACGTTGTCAGACATCTGCTTGATCGACTGCGCAATCGCGTAACCGTGCAGGGGTCCGCGGGCAAGGGTCTTCAGGATCATCATGTCCAGCGTTCCAGGCATCAGGTCGGGCTTTCGGTTCATACTTGTACCGTAGATAATCTATGCATAGGCTGTCAATAATATTCGGCGATCCCGATGGAGCCTGCGAACACAGGCTCCAATTTTTTTGGCCAGCTGCGCCGACTGTGAGGTCCTGAGGAACAGCGATCTATACCGTCCTGCCATCTGCAGTGCGAAAGGGCTTCCTCAAGAGGAAATGAGAGAGCTGCCTTGGAAGATTTCAGAAGGCAGATACCTTCTGTGTTCGGCACAGGACCTGTTGGCAGCGGTCGACCGCAAATTGGCGGGCGGCATAGAGACCGGGAAAAACGAGACGCAGCCCGAAATCTCTATTCGCAGCGCAGTGCGGTCATTGGGTCCACGCGCGTCGCACGACGTGCAGGTAGCGAACAGGCAATCAGTCCAATCGCGATCAGTAGGGCAGCCGTAAGCATAAACGTGAATGGGTCCGTCGGACGCACACCATACAGTAAGCTTTCGAGCAGCCTCGTAACCCCTATCGCTGAAGCGGCACCTAACGTCACGCCTACGATGACCAGCACGAGACCCTGCCGCAGAACCAGGAGCAAAACATCGCGCCGCTGTGCTCCGAGCGCTGTTCGAATGCCGATCTCACGTGTTCGTAGTGTCACGTCGTATGAGAGCAGCCCATAAAGTCCGACGCAGGCCAGCATCAGCCCCAATGCCCCGAATAGACCAAACAGCCTCGCCACTAACCGTTCGTTGAACAGCAATCGGTCGACCGCATCGGACTGTGTTCTCATGAGAACGATGGGAAGATTGTTGTCCACCGCATGCACAAGGTTCCGCACCGCAGGCATGAGCCCAGCCGGCGAAATTGCAGTTCGCAACGCAAAAGTGGCGCCGCCGGCCGTCAGCGGTACGTATGCCGTGGGGCCCTTCGCTGCCCGCAAGCTTTCATACTTGGTATCGCCGACAACGCCAACAATTTGCCATTGCGGATCTTTCGGGTCCGGGCCACCGAAATGCAGTCCAATCGGATTTCTGCCATCGGCGAATTTCCGCACGAACTCCCGATTCACAACCGCCGCCAGCTGTGTGTTGCTCATGTCCGATTTCGCCAAAACGCGACCATCCACCACGGGAATCTTCATCGTCTCGAAGTAATCCGGACCGACAGACAGTATTTGCGGCTCAACCGTATTCTTATCCGCGTGACCTTCGACCCGCATATCCATAGTCGACAAGCCTCCGTCGAGAATCGCGCCCGATGAGTAGCTGCTGTTCACGACTCCTGGGAGCGCAGCGAGGCGCGCCTGCAGATTTGCATATAAAGCGGAGATTTGTTCCTTGTTGTAGCCAACCAGCTCCGGATTGATCGAGAAGAGCAGGATGTTGCTCGTATCGAATCCCGGGTCAATACTGTGCAACTTATTGAGCGTTCGCAGCAGAAGGCCAGCACCCGCAAGCACCACCATCGAGAGCGCTACCTGCATGACTACGAGCCACTTTCCCAGGCTCAGACGATGTCCCATTCTATGTCCGGTCGCCGACACGGTGTTTCCCTTGAGTTCCTTGGCCACGTTAGCGCGCGCTCCACATAGTGCCGGCGCCAGCCCAAAGCCGATTCCTGTTAGCACTGCCATGCCGATCGCGAACAGCAACACAGGTACATTGGGTTCCAGATCCAGCCGCAGTGGTGAATAAGCATTTTTTGAAAAGAAAGCTTCCAGGCCTGCCGTCCCTGCATACGCCAGCAGAGCACCGAGGACAGAGCCCAGAAACGAGAGCAGCAGACTCTCTGTTAGAAGCTGCCGAATCACCCGCTGCCGGCCAGCGCCGAGGGCCAGCCGTGTCGCCATCTCCCGTTCACGAGCCGCACTGCGCGCCAACATCAGCCCAGCAATATTCGCGCAAGCAATCAGGAGTACGATGCCTACCGCCGCCATCAGAAGCATCAACGGCTTGCCATACTTGTACCTAATTCCTGTCAGCCCTTGCTGGGCCGGCAAAAGCCAAAGATGCGGATCGTCGGCAGAAGTCCACACAGGCTTTGTTCCATGCAGCACGTTGTTTACAAAGAGAGCGTCCACTGCTGCCTGCGCCTGAGTTCGGGAAACCCCCGATTGCAACCGACCGACAACGACAAGCCACCAGTTGTTGACATCTGAGCGGTGAGTCCACGCCTGCCCCAGTTGCGTTCCCTGGGTCAGAACCACCCACAAATCGACGGACTTTCCTGGCGTCAGCCGGGTAAACCTCGAGTCTGCGACGCCCACAATAGTGAATGCGGAATTGTTCAGGCGAATCGTTCGTCCAATCACGGTTGGCGAGCCGCCAAACGCGCGCTTCCAATATCCGTAATCAAGCACCACTACCGGCTCCGCTCCCGGTTTCTCATCCTCGGACTCCAGCGTCCGGCCCAAGGCCGCTCTTACCCCGAGGGTTTCGAAATAGCTACCTGAGACAAGTTCGCCCTGCGCCATGGTTGCCGCCCCGTTCCCGCTCAGGTCCAGTTGCACAGGCCCGGCGAACGCCATCGCGTTCGCAAACAGGTTCTTCTGATCGCGAATCTGTTGGAACATTGGATACGACAGCGAGCAATCGCTTCGCATGCCGTGATAGTCCTGGCAGTCCCCAAAGCTGCTTGTCCCAAGGTGGTGGGGCCGGTTTCGTGCTGACCACTCCGCCACCACCAACCGTTGCGGGTCGCTGACCGGCAATGAACTCAGCATCACAGCATTCACGAATGTGAAGATTGCTGTATTCGCGCCGATCCCTAGCGCAAGTGTCAGCACTACCACCACAGTGAATCCGGGTGATTTGCCCAGCATCCTCAATCCAAACCGCACATCCTGCACTAGCGTTTCCAGGAAAGCGACGCCACGCGCCTCCCTGCACTCCTCTTGAACTTGGGCAAAACCGCCGAACTCCATGCGAGCCTGACGCATTGCTTCTTCAGGGCTCATACCCGCCTGTAGGTACTGCTCCATCTGATGTTCAAGATGAAATCGCAGCTCGTTGTCGAGCTCTTCATTCATTTTGGCTCGCCGGAAGAGAGAACGAAAACGGATGTACAGATCGCTCATCATGGAGCACCCCCTCAGACTGCTCTAAGCACTTGACTCACCGCGGCAGTCAATTTTTCCCAGGCGTCTTTCTCAACCTCCAGTTGTTTGTAACCGGTCTTGGTCAGTTCGTAATATTTGGCGCGACGATTGTTCTCGGAAACACCCCATTCCGCCTTGATCCAGCCTCGTCGCTCAAGGCGATGAAGGGCCGGATAGAGGGAGCCCTGCTGAACGCGTAGAACGTCATCGGAGACTTGCTGGACACGCTCGGATATCGCCCACCCATGTTGTGGCCCGAGGGACAACGTCCTAAGAATGAGGAGGTCCAGAGTGCCTTGTGGAAGGTCTATATGTTGGTTCGGCATCGCCACTCTACCCTTTCGCTTCTACAGGTCCAAAATATATACCGATCTCCTGTAGAAGTGCAAGAGGGAGACGGGAGCTGCAACGGAGTTCCAGGCTGGCATGTTCCAAGGGAGGTAGTGCCTGTTTCGGAATTACAAGCAAGGTAGAAGTCGAGGGTTTGTTAGGCGTTCGTTAAGCGTCGATCGGTTGCAGATCTCATGCGAAAACAGCACGGAACTGCTCACGCCCTTTCTCGAGCTCCATGTCTTTCACCTCTGAGAGTCCGTGCGCAATCGAGCAGTGGGCGGTACTCAGCTGCGCAATCGGAAGTCGCGCCGGAGAACAGGAGACATACTCGACGCCAATCTCCTGGAAGAATGCGATCGATTCCGGATCTCCTCCATGCTCGCCACACACGCCAATCTTAATCCTGGGGTTGCCCATTCTCGCTTTCCCGATCGCCATCTGAATTAGGGAGCCCACTCCGATACGCTCGATCGTCAGGAAAGGATTGTGCTTCAGAAGTCCCAGTTCCAGGTACGTGGCGAGATATTTGTGAGCATCGTCGCGCGAGAATCCGAAGGTGAACTGGGTGAGATCGTTGGTTCCGAAGGAAAGAAAGTCGACTTCGCGAGCTATCTCCTCCGCACAAAGCGCCGCCCGCGGCAGCTCGATCATCGCGCCCACCTTGTAGGTGACACGGCGCCCTTCTTCATGGAAAACCCTGGCGGCCGTCTTGTCGATCAGATCTCGCAAGTGCCGGACTTCTTCGATGCCCGCAACCAGGGGAACCATGATTTCCGGTAAGGTCGCGATGCCGGCCGCTTCCACCTCGAGCGCTGCGCGCAGTATCGCCGTCACCTGCATCACAATGATCTCAGGATGCACAATCCCCAAACGACATCCCCGCAAACCTAGCATGGGATTTGACTCACTCAGTTCCTGGACCCTAGCGAGAAGGACTTCGAGCTGATTTATGGTCCTCGCGGTCCCTGCATGAAGTCGGGTATCCGCCAGTTCCTGCCTTAGGGACGTCTCTGTTGGCAGAAATTCATGGAGAGGAGGGTCGATCAACCGGATGGTTACCGGCAGTCCTTCCATCGAGCGGAACAACTCCGCGAAATCCGCCTGCTGCATCGGCAGGAGAAGATCCAAGGCATCCTGCCGCTGTGCCAAGGTCGAAGCAAGAATCATCCTGCGGACGTGAGCGAGCCGGTCCTTTGCGAAAAACATGTGCTCCGTGCGGCATAGACCAATTCCAGCGGCGCCGGCGGCGCGCGAACGAATTGCATCATGTGGTGTATCCGCGTTTGCTCGCACGCTGGTGACACTCCTTTCTCTTGCCCATGAGAGCAGCTTCGCCAAATGGCCGTTGGAGAAAGATTCGCTCGGCTGCAACTTCAACTGTCCCAGGAACACTTGGCCGGTAGAACCGTCGAGGGAAAGCCAGTCTCCCTCCCGCAGGACCTGCCCGCCTACCCGAAGCTCACCCAGAACCTCATCCACCGACACTCCGCTTGCGCCCGTAATGCAACATTTGCCCATGCCCCGAGCCACCACGGCCGCGTGGCTCGTTGCGCCCCCGCGCGCTGTCAGGAAACCAACGGCTGCGTCCATGCCATGGATGTCATCGGCTGTTGTTTCCTGCCGCACCAGGATGATCGGAGACTGCCTGTTCTTGCCAGCCAGTTCCACCGCGCGGTTCGCGGTGAGCGCGATCTGCCCGACCGCCGAGCCTGCAGAAGCCGGCAACCCCCGGGCAATCGCCTGCGGCCCAGATTCACTTAAGTCCAGTTGCGGCGACAATATTTCCTCAACGTCGCCAGGCCCAACACGACGCAGTGCCTCTTCGCGTGAGATCAGCTCTTCTTCTGCCATCTCCACCGCGGTCCGGAGCTTTGCCAGCGCGCTGCGTTTTGCACTTCTGGTTTGAAGCAGGAATAGTTCGCCGCTTTGCACCGTGAACTCGAAATCCTGGACATCGCGATAGTGGGCTTCGAGCTTCGAGGTAGTCGACCGGAGCGCGCGGTAGACGGAGGGCATCGTGCGCTCCAATTCGGCGATGGGCATAGGCGTTCGGGTGCCAGCCACAATGTCTTCCCCCTGTGCATTAGGCAGAAATTCGGCGAACATCGCATTTTCGCCCGTCGAAGGATTACGGGTGAAGCCAACGCCCGTTCCGCTGCCCGGACCATAGTTGCCGAACACCATTGCCTGCACCGTGACGGCAGTACCCGCATCCTCCGGCAGTTTGTGGATATGCCGGTAGTACTGGGCGCGCTCGTTGTTCCAGGATTCGAATACGGCTTCCATAGCTTTGCGTAATTGCACACGAGGATCCATGGGAAACGGCTGGCCGGCGTGTTGCTCGATCAGGTACTGGAACCTGTGGACCTGGTCTGTCAGGGCTGCCTGATTCAGGTTGTCCACGGGCCGGTCGAAAGACCGCTCGGGCACCTGCAATACGACGGTGCCAAACATTTGCAACAGCCGGCGATAGGAGTCGAGAGCAAATTCGATATTGTGATGTTTGGCCGCGAATCCGGCCAGGTTTGCACCGTTGAGCCCTACATTCAAAATCGTGTCCATCATGCCGGGCATGGAGAATGCTGCGCCGGATCGGACGCTTAACAGCAGCGGGTCTTCAACCCCTCCAAATCGCTGTCCCTGTACCCGTTCAAGCCAGGTCAGAGCGCTTTCCAGTTCTACCGGTAACGATTCAGGAAGTGCCCCGTGCTGTAAGTAGTATCTGCAGACCTGGGTAGACACGGTGAATCCCGGCGGAACCGGAAGCCCCAATCGTGTCATCTCGGCAAGGGCGGCGCCTTTCCCCCCAAGCTTCTCCCTCATCGAGCCATTTCCGTGAGCCGTGCCCTGTCCAAACCGGTAGATGCAGTCCATCGCTGACTCCTTTTGTAAGCTGATCTTCTTCATGTGCGGCCTCGGGTAATGTTTCTTGCTGTTAGAACGAGTAAAGCGCAGCGACTGTTACGACACAAGCGTGGAGCAGTCGAAGCGGACGCTCGTCCGTTTTGTCCTGTAAATACAGAAACGCGTGGGGCAAGCCGCTCATGCGGGCACTGCTGTGGGGATCCGTTGAGGGCGGAAGCGTGCGTGCGGCGTTCGAGTAGGAAGGAGTTGCAAAAGAAGAGGAAGTGCCGTGCGGGATCAGTTCAGATAGACAGAGGCACGGTCGGCGAGAGAAGCGTAGGAGCGATCGGTACAGGATTGAAGCAGAAGTTCTGCCGCCAGGTGGAATTGCGAGGCGGAGGAGGTCGCCAGGCTGCCTTCGATCCTGGCCACTGTGTCTCGAACAAGGCACTCGAGGAGATAAGGTGTCATGCGGCGTCCGCCGCTGAGCGGAGCGGAATGTCGAATCCACTGCCACAACTGTGCGCAACGGAGTTCCGCTTCCGCCATGGTGGCAGATCCGCACCCGGCGAGCCAGCGTTCCAGGGTCTCCAGCGTCAGTTCAACATTCTCTCGCAACGCGGGTACGGTGATCTTTCCGTAGCAGGGCAGCAGCAGTTCGTCTAACGAGATGTGACATGGCTCGACGCTCCTTCTCGTTCGCAAACGACGGTTATCCGGCTCATGAAAGGCCGCGAGAGCCGCCGGGATAAGGTCGGGATCTGTCACGCAAATTGTGTCGAACCCGAGTTCGAGTTCCTGCTTTAATTCGGACTCTACTCGGGTCATCTCCGATTTGCACATCTCGCCGCCACTTCCGGCCCTATGACCCTGCGAATAGGAGCTAATGGCAATCAAATGGTGCTGTCGGCAGGTATGAATCATCAATTCGCGGTAGACCTGCAAGAACGGCTGCCGCGCAGTGAGGTCGCTGCGTTGGGGCAGCAGGTATCTGCCATGGGAACTAAAGCTTCTGATGAAACTGGAAAGATAGTTGACGGGTGAACATTCCAGGGCCACAGCATAGTCCTCGAACTCGGCCAGTATCTGGTCTCGGTCGACCACCGAGGAAACCGTATCGATCGTGACAATTACCTGGATGGCCCCTGGGGGGATGCCCAGATGCTGTTCGGCATAGCGGAAAGCACGCGCCCATAAAGCTGCTTCTTCGCAACCATCGAGTTTTCCGATCGAGAAAAGTGCCGAGAGCGAGCGATTCGATTGTGCGCGTGCGAGTTGGAAGATGTTCAGGCCGAAGTCGAAGAGGGAGGCGGACATCGGCGATCCATCTACCAGGAAGTGGCTTTCCTCAACGCCCCAGTTTCGCGGTCGGACGGAAACGATCGGCCACCTGCGGGCGGGTGCTCCCTTCACGCTGGCGCTGCTGGTCATGGCCCAGTTGAGCACGCATGCGTGACCTTCGAGACAATTCACCCAGGTAGGGGACAGGCAATTATCAAAATCCGCCACCAGGACGTTCGCGGGACCATTTCCGTTCGAGGCGAGGAAATCCGGCTCCGGCGGACCGGAGAGCATCATCTGGCCGAGTCCCGTCTGGGGTGTTGCGGGCGGTTCGGTTCTATAAGGCGCGTCGGGCCTGGGATCCAGCCCAAAACTGGGGACGGTGTCGAAGGCCTCTTGGCGCCGCGCTCGAATCTCCATTAACTCCTGGCGGGAAGCCCCAAAATGCCGTTGCAGGGCACGGAGGAATTCGTCAGCCTCGGGGTCCAGAATGGTTTCTTTGCTGTGGATTCGATCGCCTGCGCGCAAAAGCACTATAAATCCAATCTCTTCTTCAGATTTGGGGGCGTCGCTTCTCTTGACACTAAAAGTAATGCCGGAGTGACGCAACCCATACCCATCCGAAACGGACGAGCGTCCGATCCAGCCCGCGAACCGGGAATGATGTCCTTGGGGTCCCGATCAATCTGGACGGTGAGCAAGAGGGTTGACCGCGGAAATACCGGGACGGAGTTGTGCTCGACCGATTTGGACCGGTCGTCTAGAATCGGTACCACACCATGCTTTCCTTATATTTCCTCCAGCAGCTAGATGATGCACTGAGGGAGCGCCGTATCGAGGACGGCATTCAGCTACTGCAGCACGCTGGTTCTGCCTGGGCAAGCCCGGATATCGAGCGCTGGGGCGCTGCCATCGCGCTTAGATCCGCACAGTGGCTCGATGTGGGTTATCGCGACAAAAAAAGCCTGGACACCCTGCTCGCCCGGTTTACCCCCGCCGTACGCGCCAGGATGCCGCTCGTTGACTACTTGCAGCTTCGGCTCGCCGAGGCCTTTCAGGCTCTGAGTACCGAGGACTCGGATATTGCAATCGAATCGCTCGAGTTCGTCCTGAAAGCGGAAAGGGAGTTAGGCGATGACGACCTGATTGTCCTGGCAAATTTTTGGAAAGGCCGGGCGCACCGAAAAAAGGGTGAGTATGAGGC
>JBARKD010000689.1:0-16514 GCA_049800615.1 Acidobacteriaceae bacterium
GCCTAGACAAGTGGCTACGCCTGGTAGGCTCGTCGGGCCGCTGCGTTGTTTTTCCGCAGCCTGTTTAGCCCCTGCTTCACGTCTCTCTTGCTCGATCCCGATTTTTTCCGCAGCCTGTTAAGCCACAGCCCTGGTGGTGCTGCCCGCCTCGCTGTCCGCCTCGCCGATACGATCCAGATTGACCCCCGTGGTCTCGATGCGGTAGAGCCATGTCACCGCTGCGCCCAACAGCGACGCGATGACCAAACCATAGAGCAGGAACCGCGTGCCAATCGTGACCAGCAGAATAGGAAACAGGAAAGCGGTGGCCACCGCGCCGATCTTCGCAAAAGCGGCGGCGAAGCCGGCGCCCTTACCGCGGATGGCGGTGGGGAATACTTCTCCGGCGAGCAGGTAGGTCTGCGCGTTCGGGCCGAGGTTGGTCATGAAGTTGAACAGCATGAAGCCGGAAAAGATCAGGATGATCTTCAGCCCGCCGCTCACGTCCACCGAAAGCGAGGCCAGCACTAAGCCAACCGCACATCCGACGAACCCGATAATCTGCAGCTTGATGCGGCCCAGCTTGTCGGCCAGCAAAACGGCGAATACGATGCCGACGATCAATAGCACGGTAATCATCGCCGCTCCCCTGGCGGCCAGGATGTCGTTCGCAATCACATCCTGCAGGCTGCGGACATGGTCGGCCTCTTTGCCCAATGCCGCCGCCAGGATGGTCGGCGTAAAGATGCCTATGCCGTAGGTGCTCAGGTCCTGCAGGAACCACGGAACCGAAGCCAGGATGGTTGAGCGGCGATAGCGCTTCTGGAACAAAGCCAGGAAGGAACCGCCTCCATGGGATTCACCGGCCGCGGCCTGCTTCGAGAGGACGATATTCGATGGATATTGCGGAGTACGCTTCAGCAGCCGGCTGGTTGCTTGTTGGGCCCGTTCGGTAGCGCCGCGAGCATGCAGCCAATTGGCGCTTTCTATGATGTAGAAGCGGCCGATGGTGACTAACAGGGCGGGGATGACCGCGGTGGCATACATCCAGCGCCAGGCGCTCAGATTCGGTATCAGCACCAGTACCGCGTATCCGACGGCGGTGCCGCCCAGTGCACCCACCGCCTGGAACGCAAAAGCGCCCAGCACCAATTTGCCCCGGCTGGTGCTGGGAATATTCTCGGAAATGATCATGTGCGCCGTTGGATAGTCGCAGCCTAACGCCAGCCCGAGCCCGAACAGGCAGATCACCAGGGAAATGAAATTCGTGCACAACACGGTCAGGGCGACAAACGCGGTGAAGATAATCATCTCCACCACGAACATCGACTTGCGTCCGAATCGGTCAGACAAGCTGCCCAGCCCGACAGCGCCGATCAGGATGCCGCACAGGCTGGCGGCGCTGATCAATCCGTTCTGTGCGGCGCCAATATTGAATTCGCGCGCGATCAGCGGCAACGCCACGCCCGTCATGAAAACCACGAATCCCTCGAAGAACTTGCCGGCGGCGGCCAGCATCCAGATGCGTCGCTGCATCGTCGTCATGGGATTGGAACTCAACCGGGTCCCATCCGGCCACATCGGAAGTTCATCTATATAGTCCTGCACGGTACGGGCTGTGCCCGTTACGGGCTTGGTAACACTCGACATAGCGATCTCCTTCGTGGATCGGTCCGGTTTGTGCCGGCTATTGAATTTTGGCAATCTGCATTTCGCTCAGCCCACGAATCCCTACCGGCAAGGCAATAAAATGCACCGGCTCGAGAAACGCCGCCGCGCTGCCGTCCTGCGGTCCGATGCACCACAGCAGAAAGTTGCTGATCGCCTGCGCAACCTGCTGGTTCGGTTGCTTGCTGGAGACGATCGCGTATTCGTAATTGATGAGCGGGTAAGAGTTCTCTCCCGGAGCGTACACCAGCGTAAGACGCTCATCGGCCGGGGTGCGGGGAGTCAGCGTGGCGGCTGCCGCGGTCACCGTCTGCCGGTTCGGAAGCACAAACTTACCCGCCTGGTTTTCGAGCATCGCGGTTTGCAGATTGGCCTTCGCCGCATCTGCCTGGAAGCTGGCGCCAAGATAGCCGACTGCATACGGCGTATGGGCGATTGTCTGCACCATGCCCTGATTTCCAGTCGCCGTCACACTGCCCGCGACCGCTGGCCAGCTCACCGTCGTGCCATAGCCGATCTTGCCTTCCCAATCCGTATCCTTTAACGAAAGATGCTGTTGATCCGGGGTAGAGAATGTTAGGAACTGGGTAAAGACGAAGGTATCGCCCGAGCCCTCCGCGCGCCGAACGGGCACGATTGCCTGGTGCGGCAGGGGGGCGCCCGGATTGATGGCCGCGATGGGGCCCGCGTCCCATTCGCGAATCTTGCCGGCATAGATGCTGGCCAGCACCGGCCCGCTGAGTTTCAGCGGGGTGCCTCGCAGCTCAGGCAAGTTGGCGACCACGACCTGTGCCGAGATAGCCAGTGGGATGTTGAGGATTTGCGGGTGAGCCATCGCTTCGGTGTCGGACATGTAGGCGTCCGAAGTGCCGATCTGCACTTGTTTTGCGATCGCTTGCGCGATACCTGCCTCAGAACCCGTGGCTCCGGTGGTCATCTGCAGATCGGGATCGACTTTTGCGTACCCGTCGACCCAGGATTTGAACAAGGGCAGGATTAACGTCGAACCCGTTTCGGAAACGGTGAGTGAAGCAGAATAGGCCGCGAACGACGATAACGCTATCCCGGCGCCCAAGGCTGCGGCGCGTAATATACCGCGAACCATGCTGGTGTGGCGACCGACCATAGGACACCTCTTCACTACGGAGCGCGAAGAACCCCGGCAGTGGACCGTAGTCGACGGTAGCAAGGTCGTGTTACGAAATGATGATATTTGCCGGCGAGTCGGCGTCTCGATGAAACTCTAGTCAAGGTTGAGTGGACAAACGTATAGAAACAGAAGGAGTTGAGTGCGCGTTGGCGGCCTGTTCGACCCGCCAAACAGAATTCCCGTCTAAACCGGCGCATCCAACTCTGCCGCACAAAAACGCAACCAACCAATGGAGGCAATTGGGTTGGCCGAGGTGCACTGGAATGCCCTACAAATTCCTGCGTGGCGATATCGTTCGACATATCGGCGAACCGCTCGAGATGGTCGTTGCGCAAGCAGCCGAGGACGGAACCCAATATCTCCTGGTGCAGCACACCGCCGACGTTTCCGCCTGGTTCTCCGAGGATGAGCTTGAAATCGTCAAACGCGCGAGCGACGATGAAACCGGCCTGCGCCTTAACTACATCACCTGAACAGCTTCCTTCCGCAGCCTGTTGAGCCCGTTCTCATGGCAGCGTGACGTCCCGGTAAATCGCAATGCGATGACTGCGGACCTGCGGCCGAATCTGATGGCCCTGTGAATCGAAAACGATCTGATTCGATGTTCGCAGCGGCATATGGCAATCCACGCAACGATGAAGAATTCCGCTTCCCATGACGCGAAACCTGCCGCAGCTTTCCGCTTTGTGGCAGGTGACGCAGCGTTCGGAAAACGCCGCCAAATCACGCTGCGTTTGATGCACATTGTGGCAAGTCGCGCAGGTCATCGCGGCTGAGCGAAAGCACCGGCTATCGGAGAGCAGCTGTACCTGGTGACCGTGCACATCCGTGGGCGTATCGGGAACCGTCTCTGTTATCGATAAATATCGCGAAAGCTCCTGGCCGGCCGTAAAGGAAAAGCCGGGCGCGCGCGGAGTCCCTGCTCCGGCATGGCAGAGCGCGCACAAATCCATCTGCCTTTGCGGTGAAAGCAAAGCCGGGTTCACGATATCCGGCGCCTGGCCGCGGGGCTTATGCGCTTGCGTCCGCGCAACGTGCGCCCGACCGGGTCCGTGACATCGTTCGCAGGTGATGCCCAGAACGAAGTCTCTCGTATCAAAACGGTTGGTCTTAGAACCAAGTGAGCGGAAGTAGCTGGTGTGGCATTCCAGGCATCGTGGAATAATGGGCTTGTCGAAATTCGGCAATCCATCGGGATAGCCAGGGCTGTTCATCCACTGCCCGCTCTCCGTCCAATAAGACACAGGCATCTCGAATAGCTGGTCCCCTCGCCAATAAAGATAGGTCTGCCCCTTTCGCCCCGACCCGATCACGAGACCGAAACGCTCGCGGCGCGAGACCGTCTCCGACGGAGGCATCTGCGCGAAGGCAGTCTGAAAGAAGCCCTCGGGCGTGGCCGTCATCTGGAAGTACAAAAAAGGATTCGAGGTTCGCAGGATGTTCGAGCCCGATGTAAATTTGCCCAGGATCGAGGCCCCGCTGGGAAGGCGTGAAGCAACCCGGTGCGCTGAGCCCAGGTAGCCTTCGAACTCCCGCTGATGACACCCGCGGCATGCCTCGTCGCCGGCATATCCATCCCCAGGATTCTCGTCGCCGCGCGCCCCCGGCGCATCCGGCAACTGGCTCCGCAGCAACGGTGAGAAAAGAAGAAAGACGGTGAGGACCGCGCTCACCCGCCTATAGCGGCGCTGCCACGCGTGGTGCGCGGGAACACAACTCTCCTTATCTAGCCGGGCATCGTTATCGCTGGGTCGTCTGCGGAGCAGCATGGAACTTGGCCAGGTGCGACTGAGCCAGATCAGGCTGGTTCAGTTTGAGATAAATCTTTCCCAGCAGAAAATGAACCTGGCTGTCGCTGGTGCCCAACTCAGGCAGGGTCAGAGCCTTTTCCCCTGCGGCGGCGGCGGCCTGGTATTTGCCGATCCGCTCCAGGCCCTTCGCTTTTTCGTAGAAAGCGTCCCGGCTTTGGCTGTCAGCGGCAATCGCCAGGTCGTCCTTGCCAATACTTTCATCGAATCGCCCCAGGGAGAAGAGCAGCCGCCCATGGGCTACCAAAATGGATGCAGTCTGGGGCGTCTTCGCAGTGGACAAAGCCTCAGCTTCGTCGTACAGATCGAGGGCCACCGTCCCGTCGCCCAAAGCCTCTTTTGTCATCGCCAGGTAGAAAAGAGGCAGTGCCGTCTGGGGAGATAGGTCGTGCGCTCTCTCGAGCGGCGCGATGCCCAGTGAGAAGTCGTTTTGCAGGTAATAAAACATCCCCAAAAAGAACTGCGCATCTTCCGACGACGGGTTGATGATGACGGCTTTGATGAGGCAGCTCTTGGCGATGTCTGGCCGGTGCGCAAATAGGGCCAGGCGCGCTTTCAGAATAAGCGCGGGAACAAAGTTGGGATCGAGATGCAGGGCCGCTTCCACTCCCTCGCTGGCTGCCGCGAACTGCATGTTAGACAAGTCGTCCTTTGCCTTTTCATAGTACTGCTGGGGAGACACTGCCCGCGGCTGGGGAGGCAACGCCAGTTGCAGCGCGAGCAGCCATATCATCGCAGGCCGCTTCCTGGCGAGAGCGAATAATAGCGGTCACCGGCAACATGCGTGAAGCGATCCGTGCGCCCCACGGCAGCAGGCCACTGCACCTGCACCCAATCCGCTGTCGAGGCGGTTCCCAGGCCGAGAATATCCCGCGGGTCGGACGAGGAAAGATAGCTGCCTCCGCCCCGATGGAAGAGGTTGTGCGTCACCCCGTTGGCCGACCAGGTTATCCGCGCCCCTACCGCCAGGCCGGCAAGATTCAAGCCCAGCCAATGATTGCCATTGCAGAGACGGTTATGCAACACCAGGGGGACTTCGCCGTTGTTCGCAATCACGATATCCGGATGCCCATCGTTGTCGAGGTCCCCAACAGCCAACCCCCGAGCCGGATATCCGGTCGTGAAAGCGCGCCCGCCCACCGCGGTCACATCATCAAAACCCCGGCCGTTGTTGTGAAAAAGCAGAAGGGGCTCCTTGTAACGCAGCGAACTGGAAAGCGTTTCGATCAGGTCGTCCGGATGGCCATTGGCCACAACAATGTCGGGCCAGCCGTCGAGATCGTAGTCAAAGAACCGGACGCCCCAGCCGGTATCGAGGATCGTAGCCATCGCAATGCCGGCCGCGCCGGCCACATCTTCGAAGCTGTTATCGCCTTTGTTGTGATACAGCGAGAACATCTCCCGGCTGATGTTGTCCACGAACAGATCCTGCCGTCCATCCTGGTCGAAGTCGATGGCGTCCACACCCATGCCGGACCGTGCCGCGCCATCCGCGCTATAGGCAACGCCGGCCTGCAGACCAATTTCGACAAACTTACCATTCCCCTTGTTCAGAAACAGAAAGTTGGGAACCGAATCGTTGGCCACGAAGAGATCCAGCAGGCCATCGTGGTTAATATCCGTGGCCACGGCCCCGAAGGACTTGCCGGGATAATTGCCGATGCCCGAGGAAAGACTCACATCGGTAAATTTGCCGTTTCCCTCGTTGCGATAAAGGCGGCTGGGCCACGGATCGTAGCTCTTGGGATAACAATAATGGGCAACCCCATTGGTGCTGCAATCGCGTTCCAGTCCCTTGTTGTATTGCGCGAAGTGTCCGACGAAGAGGTCCAGCGTTCCGTTGTTGTCGTAATCGAACCACACCGCGCTGGTAAAGAGGCCTGGACTTTCCAGGCCGGCTTTCTGTGCCACATCGGTGAATGTCCCGTCGTGGTTGTTGTGGTACAGAATCAGGTGCCCGTACGTGGTCACAAGCAGGTCGGTCCATCCGTCCCCGTCGTAGTCGCCGGCAGCCACGCCGATGCCGAAATCTTTGCCCGCTACGCCTGCCTTCTCGGTTACATCGGTGAAGGTGCCGTCGTGGTTGTTGTGATACAGCACGTTATGCAGAGGGTGTTCCGGTTGAAAGAAGTCTGCCGGACCGCTGTTGGTGAAGTAGAGGTCCATCCAGCCGTCGTTATCGTAGTCAAAGATGGCTACGCCCGGCCCCATCGATTCGGGAAGATACCGCCGCACAGACATCGCGTTGTCGTGCTTCCAAAGGATCCCCGTCTTTTCCGGAGGAAGGCGCTCGAAGATTGAGCTATCGGAACCGGCCGGCGAAGTGCAGGCCGGGCACATGGCCCGGCCTGCAAGCAAAAACAACCCCGCCACCTGGAACCATTTCATCGCATCTAGAATTGGATCCTCGCTACGATTTCCCCGCTTCGCGGCGGGTAGACACTGCCGGCACTGGAGATGTTGGTGCCCACAAAGCCGAACTGGTCGGTTTGCAGGGCATTCGAAGTGCCGCTGAGCCCGGGAAGCGCCCACCGGTTGAAGACATTGAAGAAATCAGCCCGAATGGAGAAGTTCGCGCGTTCTCCTAACCCGAACGTTTTCCCCAGACCCATCTGCTCGTTGGGATAACGGGAACCACGGTAGTCGCCGAAATAGGCCTTGGGCTGACCGTAACTCCCAGAAGGAGGATCGGACCATGCCAAGGGGTTGAGATAAAAGGTCGTGGACGGGTTGGTGTCGTGCTTGTTCACGCTATGTAGATAAAGCGGCTGGCCGAAAACACGATTGGCAAAATTGGCCGCGGCGAAGGTGATCGATGTCAGCCCATTCTGCGCGTTAGGCACCTGGATCAGGGCGCCGCTTTGATAGATCAGAATAGCGTCGGTTGTCCATCCTTTCAAAAAAATCGATTTCCATCCCGACTCGGCAAAGCCGAAGGTGGGGATGGTGTAGCGATAGCTGACCGACAAGATCTGCGGCGTATCTATGCTTACGTACGTTTTGTAGCTTTTCGGCGGCAGGTTGGCCTCGGCTATCGGAACCGCGCTCCCGCCACCTCCGTCGCCGTTGACCGTACCCAGGTCTTTCGACCAGGTATAGGAAACCTGCGCCCACAAGCCCTGCGACAAACGCCTGCTGACCTTGATCTGCATCGAGTCATACCAGTAATTGCCGACCATTGCGCCGTTCAGGCTCACGCCGTTGAACTGAGAGAAGGGACGCAGCGCCTGGGCTAACGATGCCCCCGTGGGAAAGCCCGGATAGGGTGCGGTGAAACCGCGCGCGACAACCGCGGGATTGGAGATGGGGGTCGCAAGAAGCGCCCGGTCACTGGCACTGGCCAGGCTCAGACCGTATTTGTTGAGTTGCGGCTGATCCAGCTCGGCCGGGTTAATCAGACCGTCCGCTTCAAACCAATAGCCGCGCGTGCCCGCGTACGCAAGTTCAAAGGTGGTGCTCTTGGTAATCTCGCGCTGCATGCCGGCGTTCATCTGGATCGTGCGCGGCGGCTTGCCCCAGGTGGGGTAATTGTAGGGGGGCAGGGTGTTCAACTGGCCGGCCACAGGGTAGAGCCCGGGATCGAAGTTGGTCGAGGTGAGCTGCGACAGATTGTACTTAACTCCGTTGGCCAGTTGTGCAGCCGCCAATCCGAAGCCCGGTGCGTTGTAGGTGACGGTATTCCACTGGAAACCGATGCTGTTGCCCGAGCCGGGGTAATTCAAAGACGGCTGCTGGGCATAAAAGAGCCCTACCGCCGCGTGGAATATGGTTTTGGGGTCGGCTTGGAAGCTGACGCCCAGGCGCGGGCCGATTGCCCACGAGTAGTTGTGTTCGAAGGTGCAGTTGCACCGTCCTGCGCCATAACCTTCAAATTGCGCGGCGCCTAATAGGCCTGCCGCGGAAGGGTTCGCGATGTTCGGGTTGAACTGGGTAGTCCGGTAACGTTGCTCGTGGGAAGCCTGCAGGTAGTCCCAACGCAGGCCGTAGTTGATACTTAACCGGTGGGTGGCCTTCCAGGTGTCCTGCGCATAGAACCCCGCGGATCCGCGCTCGAACCACGGAGCGGCCACATTGCCAAGGTACTCCGTGTTCACGTCCCCCAACAGGAAGCTGACAAAGCTGCTGCCCGTGTACCCTCCATTCAGATTTTGACCATTGGTCGACGGCAGGCCGGTTTGCTGAGGATCGAAGGAGTAGTTTCCTACCGCCTGGTTGGCTACGCGATTCAGAAATGACTCGTGCTTGAATTCCCCGCCGAATTTGAGAGCGTGGTTTCCCTTGATCCACGAGACCGATGCCACAGCCGTCGGTTTGTTCAGGATATAGAGCTGGTAGTTCGAAGGCCCCAGCCCCAGAAGCTGCGTGCCATTGGTGGGCTGCCCGCTGACGGAAAGTCCGGAGAGCAATCCCAGGCTCTCGCCGTTCAGGGTGACGCCCGCAACCTGCGGCGTTCCCGTGATGACCGGGAATCCGCCCACCAGGGCTCCCGCCAACCCGAGCTCGCTCTGCTGATCAAAAGTGGTGATCGGCGTCGTATCCGGGTTGTGATAGCGCTGGTAACCAACGCCGGCATGCAGCACCAGCGTCGGCTTGATCACGTAATCGCCATTGATGCGAACCGTGTTGCTGCGAATAACCTGGTACCGCCGCGCAGAGATGGGATCGGGTAGGCCGTCGCCGCCGTTGTCCTTGTCAGTAGCCGTCAAAGCATAGTAGCCCGACAGATGGATGTTGTTGGTGAGAGCATGGTCGATCTTGACACTCGGAATCCACTGGAACTTGTTGGCCGGAAAGATGATCGGATAGTTCGAAGTAGCCTGGTTATTGACCGGATTTGGGATGTACCCAAGGATCTTCGCCGCCACAGGATCAAACCGCCCCGCCGGGACCACGTTGTTCGGGAAAGGATCGCGAACCACCTGGCCGTTGACGGTCCGCGTCGTTGCCGGATCGTAAATCGCTCCATTCATGATCGGCCGTCCCAGCGGATCGGTGCCGATCACTTGGCCAGTCAGGAGAGAGCTGAAGTCGCCGCCCCGCTCGGCAGCGGTAGGAACGGTGCGAAAACCGTTGTTGGTGTCCACCTGGTCGCGATACATCTCGTAATTGAAGAAGAAGAACGTCTTGTCATGCCCGTTATAAATTTTTGGGATGTAGATGGGCGCGCCGAAGCTTCCGCCGAAGTCGTTCTGCCGGACCATCGGTCTCGAGTGTTGCCCGTTCGCGTCGTAAGTAAAGGGCAGGCCGGCATCGAGGGCCTCATTTTCAAAATACTCATAGAGAGACCCGTGCATCTTGTTGGCTCCCGACTTGCTGGTGTAGTTGAAAATGCCGCCTGCGGTTTGGCCGAACTCCGCCGGAAAGCTGTCCTGGACCAGGGCGAACTCCTGCAGAGCTTCTACGGAGGGCTGCTCTTCGTCAGAGACGCGCGGATTCAGCCCGCTGCCTGAATCCTGGCCGTCCAGGATCACGCGAAACGTGCTCCCCGGAGATCCATTGATATGGATGTCGTTCCAGCTGCCAACCGTCGTGCCGGGCGCGAGCTCGGCGAACGCAAGCGGATCCCGAATGGCTCCTACCCCCGCCATGTTGATGGGGAGTGCATTGATGTCTTCATTGGTAACGACAATGTCGTTCTGAGGATTCTCCGTCTTGAGCAGCGGAACATCCTCGTTCACAGTGACGGTTGCATTGGTCGTGCCCACCGTTAGCGAGAGATCCACCCGGACAGCCGCTGCCACAGAAACCGTGATTCCGCTGCGGATCAGCCTGGCATAGCCCGTCGCCTGCACAGTGAGTGAGTAGCTGCCGGCGGGCAAACTCGGAATCGTGTAATAGCCGTCAGCGGTAGTGACAGTTCGCGTCTGCACACCGGTGGCTTCATTGGTAGCCGTGACCGCAACACTGGGAACCGCGCCGCCGGACGGATCGGTCAACGAGCCCGTAATGCTCCCGCGGTCGGACTGCGCCCAGGACAGTACGGAGCAGCAGAAAAATAATAGAGCGGTTGCGGCGAATATCACATACCCGGACGCATATCTGGACCGGTGATTCAGCATCATGACCCTCCTTGAAATACAGCAGCCCTCGGGCAAATTAGCTAGTTATTTTGTTTGTGCGAACTAAGATGTGCCCCAAACTCTCAGGTAGACGGGAATCTCCCGCAACTCATGAAGGAGCGTTGGGCTGCGCTCACGTTGAAAACTACAGGAGCGAGACTGCTTTGCCGATTGGGACCGGCATGGAAAACAATGCATGGACTTACGCGAGCCCCAAGCTGGCGCAGGTTTCTTTCTTGGACCAGCTGCTTCGTCGAGCGAGTTTTTGCGTCCGTCGTTCCGCGCAACATACTACGCGCATCCCGGATTCATTGTCGAGCCAAACCTTCTTCCGATTCAAACGCCCCCGAGGCGTGAAGGGGCGGGGCTTCAGCCCCGCCGTCAATTTGAATAGAAGACCGGCTTCAGCCGCTGAGGGTACAATTTCCGGCCACTAGACTGAATTGTCATCCCGACCGAAGCATTCATGGGCCGAACGGCTTGACCCTTGGCCCACCCAAGGGGATTGAAAATTGTTGCAACTGAATTGTCATCCCGACCGGAGCGAACCCGGATTTCCTGTCACGCTGCGTCGGAGACGTCCACGTGTGCGCCTTTCCATTAAAGAAAGGCGCATGAAGCTCGCCTACGCCACGAACCTCAACAGGAAATCCGGGGTAGCGTAGTGGAGGGACCTGCTGTTTCATTCCCCAACTCCGATCCTCTCAATCAGTAACGCTTTCTCTGGGACACTACACTAGCGTGCGTTTGCCCGGGAAGACAAACCTTCCTTCGCCACAAAATTGTCGTCTCGACCGCAGTGGAGAGACCTGCTGTCTTATTTCCCTGGCTGCGTTGCCAGCGATGCCGTGCTCAGTGCGGATAAGACGGGAAGAATATCCGCAACCGTCTGGCAAATGTAGTCCGGCCGAGCCGCCTCGAGCTCCTCGGAGGTGCCGTAGCCGTAAGTAACAGCGATCGAAATGACGCCGTTCGTCCGCGCTGCATCGATATCGAAGTGGCGATCGCCGATCATGACCGTGCTCGCCCTATCCATGGACTGCTCTTCGAGCAGACGGCGAAGCAGATCTGTCTTGCTGTGATCGAGTGACTGACCCGTGTCCGCATACACGGCAACGAAGTAGCCGCTCAGAGCTAACTTGTCCAGAATCCGCAGCGTGAAATTTTCCCGCTTCGAGGTGCAAACGAAGAGTTGCCAGCCCGAAACCTTTAGGCTCTCCAATAAGTCAGGGACGCCGCGATAAACAGAGTTCTCCTGCCAGCCGGTAACGTCATAACACCGGCGATAGTCCTGCAGCAGGGCAAGCCGCCGACCCTCGTCAGCGTCCGGCATGAGCCGTCGCAGAGATTGGGCGGCGGGGGGGCCGATGAACCAGTCAAGAGGCCCGGTCCAGGGAATTCGGTGCGCTTCGAGAGTGTTCGTAAGGCATCCCAGAATGCCTGGCTTCGAGTCCGTAAGCGTGCCATCAAGATCGAAAATTGCAGACCTGCGCTTCGTCATACGATGACGTTCTTCCCTTCGATACCGAAATGCTTGGCGGCAGCCAGAAGGTGCGCATCGTTGGAGTAAACGATCCGGAAGCCTGCCTCCGCGGCGGTCGCCAGGTGAATGGCATCGGCGCCACGAAGAAACACGGCCGCGGGCAGGTTTTCGTAGACCCGCCTCACCCGCAGGAGGGTCTCCTCATCCTGCCCGAGCCACTGAAAAGCTCCGGCCTTGATGTGCATCTTCACTTGTCCCACCACGGCTGCGTAGGCTGCACGCTGGATGACTCCCTCGCGGAGCTTTCGATGCAAGGCTGCCATGGTTTCGGCTTGGCCGAGGGCGGCACAGGCAATGTGGTCGGTAGCTGCGAGCGCCCGCACCAGGTCCGCCCCTGGATCGTGCCAATAGAGCCGAACCAGGTAGCTGGTATCGAAATAGATCACTTAGCGCCACGATCACGCTCTTGGCTGATCGTCTCCGTAGCATCGGTTCCCCCACGAAGAGAGCTACGATGACGAAGAAAGGCTGGCGTAAACGAGGGTTTCGCGAAAAAGGGCTTTTGCGGAAGCGGCTTCACCGGCGTGATCTTAGCCACCAGGTGCCCGCGGTCGGTGATATAAATCTCCCCCTCTGAAGACTGCCGGACCCACTGCCCAGTTTGCTCATGCAATTCACGGATGCTGATTGTCTTCATGTGACTCATTGTGTCACATGAAGACAATCAGGGGAAAGGGCCCCGGGGGTGCCCGTATATTGCCCCGTTACAATAACGCCAGCACGCTCAGGCAAAGAAACGAGCCCGGTGAAAGTCGCAACCTTCAACATCAACAACATCAATAAGCGGCTTGACAACCTGCTGGCCTGGTTAGCCAAAGCTCAGCCGGATGTGGTCAGCCTCCAGGAGCTCAAGGCTGAGGAGCGGGACTTCCCTGCGCAGGCTCTGCGAAAAGCCGGGTACGAAGCGGTTTGGCAGGGAGAGCGGTCCTGGAACGGCGTCGCGATTCTGGCGCGAAATCACGTGCCTGTGCTGACCCGGGCAAGCCTGCCCGGAGATCCGAGGGATCCTCAGGCCCGCTACATCGAAGCGGCTGTTGAAGGAGTTCTGATCGCTTCCATCTATCTCCCAAACGGTAACCCGCAGCCAGGACCGAAATTCGCCTATAAGCTGGCGTGGTTTGAGCGCCTGATTGCGCATGCCGCCGAGCTCATCGCCAGCGAAGTCCCGGTAGTCCTGGCTGGTGACTACAACGTCGTGCCAACCCCTGGGGACATCTATCCAACGCGCTCCCTGGATAACAACGCCTTGGTCCAGCCCGAAAGCAGGAAGGCCTTTTCGCGCTTGCTTGCTCAAGGCTGGACGGACGCGCTGCGCAAGCTGTACCCGAATGGGCCGCTCTGGACATTTTGGGATTACAAATTCGAACGCTGGCCGAACGACAAGGGCATGCGCCTCGATCACCTTCTGCTCTCGCCGAAGATTGCCGGTGGTCTCAAGCATGGTGGCGTAGACAGGTGGGCGCGTGGAGAGTCGAATGCCAGCGACCATGCGCCCACCTGGATAACCCTCGATCTCCGGTGAAGGCTCAGGACTGAGGTGAAGGCTCAGGGCTGGGTAGTTAACCTCCCTCATTTCCTCATCTTTATTTCTCTTAGCCTCTGGACGGAAAAAACAAATCCATACTACCGTCGAAGCAGAGACCCTTGCCCAGGCTCCGCATGAGGAACGATCGTTCGCGATCATGGGAGTTCTGTGCCTGGAAAAAGCAACAACCTCGTTTACAAATCGCTTCGCTGGCTCTACCCCCGAGGAGCCCCAAGCACGGAGATCCCTGGATGTCTTTGAAACCACGAATCGGCAGCACAACTCTGTCAGGCGCCCTTCGCCCCAGGTCAGGAAACCACGCGGCGCCTGTTTCTTCGGTCGCCATCCCGCAACCGGCTGAACCTGCCCTTGATGATCCCACTCCAACCGCCAACCGCCGGGCTGACCTGATCTGCCTCGCAGACATAGAATCCCGGCCCATCGACTGGCTTTGGAAAGACCGCCTCGCCGCTGGAGCTCTTTCCGTCCTCTCCGGAGACCCGGGCTCCGGGAAAACGTGGGTGGCCCTTGCCATTGCCGCGGCGCTCAGTCGCGGTCGGGAGCCTGCCTCGCTTCCCGGCAGCCGCGGCGCGGATCCCTGCACCATCCTCTATGCCTCCAGCGCAAACGGAGCTGCTCAACTTCTAAGCCCGCGCTTTGCCGCCCTGGAGGGCGATCCCGCGCGGCTCATCTTGCTGCGCGGCGCCCTTTCTGCTGTTTCTCCTCAATCCACCGCTTTGAGCCTCGACGACACCGCCGTGCTCGGAGACGCTCTCGAAAGAACCCGCGCCCGGCTGCTCATTGTCGACCCTTTCCACCGCTTAATGTGCGCCGATCGCCATCGCGCCAATGACGTCAGGCGCGTCTTCGACGATCTCGCGACTCTGGCGGAGACGCATCGCTGCTGCATTCTCCTCGTCCGCCATCTCCGTAAGCGCGGACGCGGCCCAGTGCCCATAGAGCTTTCCGCCGCCGTCCGCACCGAGTTCCTTACCGGAGCGAGTATTGACGCGCCCTCCCGCCCCGCTCTGGTGCAGGTAAAGTCGAACTTAGGTCCGCTGGCGCCGTCGCTTGGGTACTTCATCGCCAACAGCGGCGCCTTCCACTGGACCGGTCTCAGCAAGCTCGCTCCGGAGGAGCTCATGACCGACCGTGCTATCGGCGCAGGCCTTCCTTTGCGCAAGTTAGCCGGCGCGTGGCTCGGCGATTACCTGCGCGATGGGCAGCGCTCGCAATACAGTGTTGAAGCCGCGGCGGAACGTGACGGAATTTGCATCAAAACTTTGCGCCGCGCCAAATTCGACCTGGGCGTCCTCAGCACCAAGGAGTCCATCTCCGGCTGCTGGAGCTGGGTCCTCCCAGACAACAAAGGACTGGCCGGCTCCGCTCTCCCCTGAACGTGTTATGGGGGCGGAAATAAAAAGACTTGGCCATCTTGATAAAACAAAAGACTTAGCCACCACAATTTCGGGAGAGACTGCGGTTTCTCTCACCACGACGAAGCAGCCGGCTCTACAACAAAATTGTCGTCCCGACCGAAGCGTAGCGCAGTGGATCTGCAGTTTTGCCCTTATGGCAGCTAACCCCAACCCAAGCCACAAGCCTCCCCTTTGTCATCCCGAGCGAAGCCGAGGGATCTGCAGTTTTCTCAACCGCGACGCAACGGCCGGCTCTACAACAAAATTGTCTGCTCAAGTTTTCCTGTGCGGCCAAAGCCGGCTCCCTGTAAAACTAACGCCAGAAACAAACGAGGGAAAGGAAACCGCATGACCACCGATTTGCCTCTTACCGGTCAGGTCGCATGGGTTGCTGGCGCAACCCGCGGCGCTGGGCGTGGAATCGCAAGAGCCTTGGGCGAAGCTGGCGCACTGGTTTACTGCACAGGTCGTAGCGCGGCGGGCAATGCCAAAGGCATGCCCCGCCCCGAAACCATCGACCAGACTGCTGTGCTGATTCAGTATGCCGGAGGGCAGGCAGTCGCCGTGCAGGTCGATCATACGCACGAGGATGAGGTGAAACAGCTCGCCTCCCGAATTCGCGACGAAGCGGGCCGCCTTGATGTGCTGGTCAACAGTATCTGGGGGGCGGATCCGATGATCGATTGGCCGCACCGTTTTTGGGAAGTTGATCTGGAAAACGTTCGCGCCTATCTCGACCAGACATTGATCAGCCACCTGATAACAGGCCGCCATGCCGTCCCGCTGATGGTGGAGGCAAACCGGGGCCTGATCGTCGAAGTAATAGATGGCCACGCTGAAGGTTATCGCGGGCACGTCCTCTATGACCTCACGAAGGCGTCTCTGGTACGTTTTGCCTATGCTATGGCCATGGAGTTAGTTCGGACCAAAGTTACGGCGTTATCGCTCTCGCCTGGTTTCCTGCGTTCGGAGGCAGTCCTCGAACACTTTGGCGTGGCTGAGGACAACTGGCGCGATGCCATCGCGAAAGATCCTTATTTTGCAGAATCCGAGACCCCGCTCCTCGTTGGCCGCGCCGTGGTTGCCTTAGCGGCCGATCCAAAGGTTCGCGCGAAGGCGGCCCTGGTCCACTTTGCTTCGGATCTCGCCCGCGAGTACGGGTTCACCGATGTGGATGGTCGTGTCCCCAATTTTCCAAAGATGTTCGACATGAAAATGGAAGAGGTCACAACCACCCTGCCCTTAAAGGCGGAGGACCGGTTTTTCGCCTGGGTGCGCTACTGTCAGATTCACAAGGATCCTGCGCGCCGCGAACTTGCTGCCCGGCTTGCAACCGCGTTAGGCCTGGAAGGCCTGGGCCCCGG
>JBARKD010000690.1:0-4352 GCA_049800615.1 Acidobacteriaceae bacterium
CGGACAGATGCTTCATGTTTCTTCTTCTGCGGCTATGACGGTTAGCGCACTACTCTGTTTTGGGCTCCGCTTTATGGCGATCCGGTATGGCTGGAGGCTTCCGGTTGCCGTCGGAGGAAGACGACAATAGCAAAAGCGATCGCGTCACGCGTTTCTGATTTCTTCATTGAAGAGATGCAAATTACCGAAGAACTCGACGCGGTTCGTTACAGCGGGGCTTGCTCTCGGCAACAGCCCGCAATTCAGGATACTGGCTCCGAAGCGGCTCGATAATACTTAAACTTGGTATGCACTTTACTCAGGTAGCCCCTACAGGTAGTATGGTCGCCGAATGGAAGATTACCCGCAGACGCTTCAAGAGTTCGAGGCGCGATTCTCGACCGAAGAAGGCTGTCGCGAGTACCTCTTTCGATTGCGGTGGCCGGAGGGGTTCCGATGTCCACGCTGCGGCGGTGGCAAGGCGTGGACGGTTCGTGCCACCTTGTTCCAGTGTTCGAGCTGCGACTGTCAGACCTCGGTGACGGCTGGCACCGTGTTCCAGGATACGCGGAAGCCCCTCTCCGTCTGGTTTCGGGCGATGTGGTTTGTGACCAGCCAGAAGAACGGCGCCAGCGCCTTGGGCTTGCAGCGAGTCCTCGGACTGGGCAGTTATCGAACCGCCTGGTCGTGGCTGCACAAATTGCGGCGTGCGATGGTTCGATCCGGTCGCGATCGACTGGCTGGCTGGGTTGAAGTGGACGAGACCTACCTCGGCGCGCCCGAGGAAGGCGTTGTAGGCAGGGGAGTGCAGGACAAGGCATTGATCGTGATAGCGGCGCAGGCGGACGGAAAGGGCATCGGCCGGATTCGGATGCGAGTTATCCAACGCCCCTCGGCCGCCAGCCTGCATCCGTTCATTGAAGATTGCATCGAACCCGGCAGCACAGTGCAAACCGATGCCTGGCAAGGCTATGCAGGATTGAAGAAGAAGGGATACCACCACGCGATGACGTCGGTCCAGAAACGACGACCCAAAGAAGTTTCCACGCTCCTGCCTCGGGTACACCTGGTCGTTTCGCTTCTGAAGCGGTGGCTCGCCGGTACGCACCAGGGCGGAGTGTCGCACGAGCATCTGCCGTACTACCTCGATGAGTTCACGTTTCGTTTTAACCGGCGAAAATCCAAGAGCCGCGGCAAGCTGTTTTTCCGTCTTGTACAACAAGCTGTGGACACCGGCCCGACGACCTACGCCCACATCGCCAATCCTTCGAAGGCCCGCTCCGTAGCGAATCACAATCTGTAGGGGCTACCTGAGTCAAGTGCATACCCAGTTTGGTTAATATCGCCAGATGCTCGTCCAGTGGTGAAATTCGTCGGCGCGCTGGCTGATTGTAACGTTTTTGGCCGCATTGCGGATCACGCGTGGCGGGGCGCAAACAGGAGGTAAACAGCTTTGTCAGTGCCGGTGCAAAAATGCGCATAATGCCGGTTGAAAAATGAGCCACCCCTGGAGGTGATAAACCGCCCGAATCTGGGAACAGAGGAGGGGCGACGTTGTTCAGGGGGAAAGACGTGGAACAGATCAGCGAACTCAAGCGGGACGGTTTGAGCATTCGGGCGATAAGCCGACTGACCGGCTATAGCCGTGGAACGATCAGCAAGTATTTATTGGCGCCGACCGGAAGGCCGGTCTACGGACCGAGGCCGGCGGCAGGGAGCAAACTGGAACCCTTCAAGCCGTATCTGAAGGAACGGCTGCAGGCAGGTGTATGGAACGCACAGGTGCTGCTGCGCGAGCTTAGGGAACGTAATTACGGCGGCGGGTATTCGATTCTGACGGAGTGGCTGAGGCCGCAACGGAAAGAAGCGCTGTCGGTAGCAGTGCGCAGATTTGAAACCCCGCCTGGCAAGCAGGCTCAGGTGGACTGGGGGCATCTCGGCTCGATCGCCGAAGACGGTGAAGCGCAGCAGATGTGGGGCTTCACGATCACGCTGGGCTACAGCCGCAGGATGATGGCTGAAGCCGCGACCGATCAGAAGCTGGGAACGTTGCTCCGCATGCACGAAGCAGCATTCCAGGAATGGGGTGCTGTTCCGGAGGAGATTCTCTACGACCGGATGCGGACCATCTGGACCGGCACCGATGAACGTGGCGAGATCATCTGGAACGCGGTCTTCCTCGACTTCGCGCGCTACTGGGGCTTCACGCCGCGGCTGTGCCGTCCTTACCGGGCGCAGACCAAAGGGAAAGTGGAATCGGGAGTGAAGTACGTGCGGCGAAACTTCCTGTGCGGATTGCAGGGCCGTGAGCCGGCGAACCTTACGGATCTCAACGCCGAACTTCGCCGTTGGGTAGCGGCGGTAGCCAACCAGCGAGTTCACGGCACGACGCATGAGCAGGTGATGCTGCGCTGGGATGAAGATCAGTTCGCCATGCAGCCGATTCTCAACGGGCGCCCGCCCTATCCATATATGGACGACGAGCAACGCAAAGTGGCGCGCGACGCATATGTTTCCTGGCGCGGCAGTCGCTATTCGGTGCCGTGGCTCTACGCGGGCAAAGAGGTCTGGGTCCGCGATCAGGGCCATTATGTTGAGGTTCGTCACGGAGCCGAAAGGATCGCCGTACATTGTCAGGCAGTCAGACGGCATCAGGTGGTTACTCAACGCGAGCACCACGAGGGTATTCCACTCGGCAACAAGAGCACAGGCAAGACGCTCATTCATATTCAGCAGAGTGCTCCGCTGGTGGAGCGCCGTCCTTTGGCTGCCTATGAAAGTCTGGCGGGAGGCGCGCAATGACAACCACCGTGGAACGACTCAGAACCACGCTGGCGGGCCTGAGCCTGACGGCTATCGATGCCCGGCTGGAAACATTACTCGAAAGCGCTTCAAAGAAGGAACCGTCTTACGGCGATTTCCTGCTCGAGGTAATGAGTGCGGAAGCCGATGCGCGAAAGCAACGTTACCTGAAGACCAGGCTGCAACTGGCCCACCTGCCTTACCTGAAGACATTCGATCAGTTCGACTTCGGCTTTCAGCCCTCGATTGACGAGCGGCAGATCCGCGAACTGCGGACGCTTCGGTTCGTGCATGAGGCTTCCAACGTGATTTTGCTGGGGCCGCCTGGCGTGGGCAAAACTCATCTGGCCGTGGCTCTCGCGGAAACGGCGATACAGTCCGGGCAGGCCGCCTACTTTATGACCGCGCACGATCTGGTCACCGATCTCGGCAGGGCTTACCGGGAAGGCCGGCTGGATCGCAGGCTCCGCATCTACCTTGCTCCGAAAGTTCTGATCATCGACGAGATGGGATATCTGCCGCTGGACGATCTGGGCGCGACGATTTTCTTCCAGCTCGTCAGCGCCCGCTATGAGAGGGGAAGCATCATTCTCACTTCGAATAAAAGCTACGGCGAATGGGGTTCGATTTTCGGCGACCCCATCATCGCAACGGCCATTCTTGACCGTCTGCTGCATCATTCGACCACAGTGAATATTCGCGGCGAGAGCTACCGACTCAAAGAGCGGCGCAAGGCCGGTCTGATTCCCCTGCCGGAACAGCAACTGCCAGAGCCCATGGCTGCCGCCCCGAACGGCCGCGGCAAACGAAACCACTCGTTATGAGTTTTTTAAGGCATAGGCAAATCTATCAATCCGATGTATCGTTGCTCTCATGCCGGAAGCGAAGCTGTGTTCGGCTCCGCCTCCGGTCCCATCGTCTTGATGAGTTTGCGGCCAGCTATTCCTTGGCGGGTTGGTCTCCACCAGAGCCCACCTCCGCTTTACCAGCCGGTTTCATTTTCAATCAGCCGGCTGAAACTGTAAACCTTCATCTCCGGAGAGTGGCCCACTTTTCGACCGGCAGAATGGCCCATTTTTCAACCGGTATTGACAATCCGTCGGGTAAGCAATCAACCCTTTGGGGTTGAGACTGCTCCGAATCATGTTCGCTGGAAGTTTGCGCTTCCTTTTGATTCGCACAATTCGGTACCCCAGAAAATCAAATCCCTGCTGCACGTGGACGATCCGCGTCTTCTGCGAATTCAGCCGCACGCCCGGTTGCTCCAGTACCCGAGTCGTCGCCGCCAGCGCCGCCCGTGCTTCCGCCGCCGACTTGCAGGTGATCACCCAGTCATCGGCATACCTCGTCAACTGATACCCCTTGCGTCGCATCTCCTGATCGAACGGCGTCAGGAGAATATTACTGAGCAAGGGGGAAACTACTCCGCCCTGCGGAGTCCCGCGCTCGCTCGGAAAGAGTTGCCCTTTGCCATAGCTTCCCGCCTTCAGCATCGCCTCCATGAGACGCAACACGCGACCGTCCGCTATCCGCTGAGCTGCCAGCGTAAGAAGCTTCTCGTGATCCACGGA
>JBARKD010000691.1:0-6759 GCA_049800615.1 Acidobacteriaceae bacterium
CCCAATCGCACCAGGACCAGATGGAAGCCCTGGTCAGCGCCATGCGGGCGGTGCTCGCCAGGGCCGGCGTATCCGGCGACAAGGTAGAGGCCATCGCGCTCGATACAACCGGGTCCAGCGTGGTCCCTGTCGACGCCAACCTGCAGCCGCTCGATGACTACTATCTGTGGTGCGACCATCGCGCCAAGCGCGAGGCCCAGGAGATCACGGAACTCGCGCATCGCGAGCATGTGGAAGCCATCGAATGGTGCGGCGGCGTGTATTCCCACGAGTGGGGATTCGCCAAGCTGCTCCACTGGTTACGCCACAATCCGGAAAAGCGGAGTCAACTGGCCAGCGCCTTCGAACATTGCGACATGGTGGCCGGGACCTTGTGCGGGATCACCGATCCCCGGCAGGTAAAGCGCAGCGTCTGTGCCATGGGCCACAAATGGATGTGGAACCCGAAGTGGGGGGGATTTCCTTCCCAGGAATTTCTTTCCGCCGTGGACCCGCTGCTGGACGGTATCCGCGAGAAACTTTCCGGTGAGTACCACACCTCGGAGGCGCTGGCCGGCCATCTGTCGCCGGCATGGGCGGAGAAGATGGGTGTGCGGCCGGGCATTCCTATTCCGGTGGGCGCTTTCGACGCCCATTGGGATGCGGTCGGTGCGGGTTGCAGACCGGGCGACGTGGTCAACGTCGTCGGGACCTCTACCTGCATAATTGCCATCCAAAAAAATACAACGTTGATCCCCGGGGTCTGCGGCGTGGTTCCCGGCAGCGTCCATCCGGGCTTTACGGGAATCGAAGCCGGGTTGTCGGCGACCGGGGATATTTTCGAAGCCATTGCCCGCCGTGCCAATGTCAAGGTCGCGGAGCTTAGCCAGGGCCTGGAGAACTGCCGGCCGGGCCAGACTGGCCTGCTCCGGCTGAGCTGGGACAACGGCGACCGTACAGTGCTGGTCAATCCCGACCTCGGCGGCATCACCCTGGGGTGGAATTTGAACAACACCGCGCAAGACGAGTTGTTCGCCGCCATCGAAGGCACGGCCTTCCACACCCGCATCATCCTCGACCGGCTGGCGGAATATGGAGTACCGGTGAAGCGTGTGATCAATGGCGGCGGCGTGCCGCAAAACAATCCCGTGCTGAACCAGGTATATGCCAACGTGCTGGGCAAGCCGGTGCTGGTCCCGGATGGCGTTCCGACCAGTCTTGGCTCAGGAATTTTCGCGCTGCTTGCAGCCGGCGGCTTTGCGTCCGTGGAAGAGGCACAGGCCAGGATGTGCCTGCCTCATAAGACCTATGAGCCCGAGTCCGGCGCGTCGGGCGTTTATGAGGAGCTTTACTCCCTCTACAAGAAGGTTTATTTCGCTCTTGGACAGCGCAACGCACAACCGGTGATGCTGGGCGACGTTTTGCCCAGGTTGATCGAAATACGATCTCGCGCCCTCAGTGCCTGAGGCCGGTCTCCGCCGCGGCAGATCCTCGTATTTCGCAGTTACTCTCTGGGTTCCCACGTACACACGAAAGCCCTCGTGCCCTCAAAACAGACTCAGTCTTTGTTCTATTTGAGGACAACTGACTCCGATTGGGACCGGGTGTTGGCTGCGGTTCCGATTGTCACCTCATGCCGCGGCATCTGATAAGGACAGAACTCTATAATTTAATAGGGCCGAACCCGGGGAGGTACCGATGCTGAACGAGAAGAAGGTAGTGGTGGTGTTGCCCGCGTATAACGCGGCCAAGACATTGCACCGCACAGTCGATGAGATTCCGCGAGAGATCGTGGATGAAATAATCCTGACCGACGACGCCAGCCGTGACAATACCTCCGATCTTGCGCTCGAGCTAGGGCTGATCACGATCCGCCACGATCGCAACCGCGGCTATGGCGGTAACCAGAAAACCTGTTACGCCGCTGCGCTGGCCCGGGGTGCGGATATCGTGGTCATGCTTCACCCCGACTACCAGTACACACCCAAGCTGGTTTCCGCAATGACCTCGATGATCGCCTATGGAGAATACGACGGCGTACTTGCCTCGCGGATCCTCGGACGCGGCGCGCTCAAGGGCGGCATGCCGCTCTACAAATACATTGCCAATCGCGCGCTTACCTTTGCAGAAAATATCCTGATCCAGGAAAAGATGTCGGAATACCATACCGGGTATCGCGCCTGGAGCCGGACCCTCCTGGAGCGCCTGCCGCTGCTAAGTTGCTCCGACGATTTCGTCTTCGATAATCAGATGATCGTGCAGGCCGTTCACTTCGGCTTTCGCCTTGGCGAGATTTCCTGCCCCACCAAGTATTTTGAAGAAGCCTCATCGATCAACTTCCAGCGCAGCGTGAAATACGGTTTCGGCGTGTTGGGCACAGCTCTCGATTTCCGCCTGAAGCGGTGGGGGCTCAGCAGCCCTGCGTTCCTTGCCGACGCACCGGCGGAAAGGCTGCTGGCAGAGGGGCTGGAATCGCACGCACAGCAGCTTTCCACTCACCGGGGCTAAAGTAAGCCAGGAAGAGTACACAGCCTTTCCTGATTTGCTATAAACCAGACATGGAAGCAGTCCGCGAACACCGGCTTGCGCAATCGCCCTTTTTCTCCGCACGCGCGCAATATACCGTTTACGCCCTCGCTCTCGCGGTCTCGCTTTCCACCTGGTTTATCGTCATCCGGGCTCCCCTTTGGCTGGACGAGACGGTCTCGTTCCGCCTCATCCAGGGCGGCTTTCACGGGATCCTGTCGCGCCAGGTCTGGCCTGACTCACCGGTCTATTCGTGCCTGCTTTGGTTATGGACTCAGGCGGTAGGCACCCGCGAGGTGGTGCTCCGCATTTCCTCACTGCTGCCCATGCTGGCTGCGGTTTATCTGCTTTATAAAATCGCACGGCAACTGTTTCCCTGGGATGTGGCTGTCATCTCAGTCATCGTTTTCTGCCTGCACCCTATTGTTATTTTCGCTGCTATCGACGTTCGCCCGTACGCTTTTGCCGCGTTGGCGCTCAACGCCACCATCCTGGCCCTTGTTCATCTGCGGCGTAACGACAGCAGTTGGCTGGCAGCTGTCTTCGGCTTGCTGGCGGCGAGTGTGGTCGAGTTTCAGCTGCTGTTCGCGGCCATCCTGCCCGCCCTTTTGCTGTGTCTCCTTGCCGCCAAGGCCGGCAATCGAAAGGTACTGTGGCGGCAGTTCGGTATTGCGCTCGTAGCGTTTGCCATTGCGATTGCGCCGGTGATCCCGCGCTTCGAAGCCATGATGCATACCAGCGGCACGCATGTGTTCTCCGCGGCTCCGCGGCTGATGCAGCTGATTTCCACGGTCACCGTGCGCGGCCTGGTCATCGTGCTGCTTATTTTTCTGGCCGTCGCCGCTTTCCGGCGGAAGCTTGACCTTCGCGGTTGGGATAGTTGGACAGTCCTGGTCTGCACATCTCTTGCCTTGGTTCCCATCCTCATCCTTTACGGGTTGAGTGTGGGAACGTCCGTCCATGTCTTCGTGCCCCGCTACCGCCTGGTAGCGGTTCCCGGGATTGCGCTTTGCTGGGGCCTGGTGGTCAGCCGCATCGATTCCCGCAACCTGCGCTTGCTCTTTTGCGCACTCCTGGTCGCGGTCGCTGCTATCGTTTGTTTCACCTCACGGTCTTTCCATCGACATCAGTACAGCTGGAAATATGCGCTGGCCCTTGCGGAGAAGAATGCTGCTCCTGATAACGCACCGGTGCTGATCGCGAGCGATCTTCCCGAGGCCGACCACATGCGCATGCCCGAGGGCGCGGCTATCGAGGCAAGCGGAATCCTGCCCCAGCTCACTTATTACAAGCTCACGGTCCCGGTGATAGCGATGCCGCGCGCGCTCAACCAGGAAGCCATGCGGGCCGGTTCGGACTTTTTGCAACAAGCGGAGCAGCGCCACCAACGTTTTCTTGCCATGGCATTTGTCGAATCTTTCCCCACCCTCAATTGGCTGCGCCAGAAAGCCGCTGGATTTTACGACGTTCGCGAATTGGGCACGCCGGATGGAGTGAGGGTTCTGGAGTTCACGCCGCGGAACTGAAGAAGCCCCCAGTCCCTTAAACTTCACCTCGATCAGGTCAGTACGCCCCACAGACAGAATTGTCATCCCGGCCGAAGCGCACCCGGATTTCCTTCGACGCTGCGCCGGACACTTTCCACCACAGACAAAATTGTCATCCCGGCCGAAGCGCACCCGGATTTCCTTCGACGCTGCGCCGGACACTTTCCACCACAGACAGAATTGTCATCCCGACCGGAGCGTAGCGAAGCGGAGGGACCTGCTGTTTCCTCTGTCCGAACTGAAGCATGGAGACTGAGCTTCGATCAAACCCCGGCCGAAGCTGCGGGGACAAGCTGATGGGCCTTTGCCCGGCGCGAGCGATCGCGCATGCTCATGAATGGCCGTTCCACGAAGCGGTAGGAAGCCACCGCAAGCACGGGAACAAGCACCGCCGAAGCAAGGCCGTTGTGAGGAATGTGCAGCAGATAGACAATCCTGCTGCCAAGCGGATGATAGAGATAGAGGGAGTAGGACAACAGAGCGACAACGCGCACTATCTTATGGCGGCAGAGTGTCCACGATTGCTGCCCCCAGTAGACGGCCTGCAGCAGCATAACCGCGATGATCGGCGGCTGTAACGACCAAAGCAAAAGATAGAGTGCGCGGTTGGCGGGAGGCAGCAGGACCGCCCAGGCTAGAGCCAGCGGCGGCAGCAAGTTCAACCATTGCCATCGGAGTAGCCGGCTGCAGGCGATGCGGGTCTTTGCATCACTGACTAACAGGGCCAGCACGCAGCCGGTAAGCAGCGCATCCGCCCGCATCTCGAAGGCGCAGTACATATAGCCCCAGCCCACGCTGGCCGCGAGGTGCAGAAAAGCGCGATACCCCCACAGGCCGAGAATAACCAGGGATACAGTTCGAACCACCCCGGTTCGCTTCCTGAGCAGAGCCAGCAACAGCAGCGGCCAAAGCAGGTAGAACTTCTCTTCGACGGCGAGCGACCAGCTGATCCACATTTGGGAGTAGGCCGGGTCGGAAAAACGAAGCGCCCTTGCATAATCCATCATGTAGAAGAAAGACGCCGCGGCGCCCTTCCAATGAAACTGATGGAAGGCAATATCCACCAGGGTAGCCAGGATCCAGCAACAGTAAAAAGCGGGAAAAATGCGATAGGCCCGCCGCCGGTAGAAATTGATAAGCGAGATAGTACCGGTTCGGTCGTACTCCCGCAGAAGCAGCCCTGTAATCAGAAAGCCGCTGAGCACGAAGAAAATCATCACTCCCAGCGCGCCCAATCCCGGATGCGTTCTGAACAGATGATCCGTAACCTGATAGTGGTCGACGAGCACGAGAAGGATGGCCAGGGCACGCAGGGCGTCCAGGCCATGGATGACGGGTGCACGCAGAATGCGCTCCAGCTCGCCGTCGACGACGCAAAGAGGAGAGTCCGCCGGGGGAGCAGATTCTTGCATAGAGAGTGAGGATCATAGTTTAGAGGAGAAGTTTTGATATGCAACTCTATCTGCGACCAAAAGACCTGTCGAGAACCCTGATTGTTACTATTTCTAAGCCTGCTGAACCTGGCTCTCGTGGGGGATGGAAGAGGCGGCAGATGCAGTGATGCCGTCCTTCTTTTTCCATTGGAAAGCGACTTCCAGACGGTCTCGCAGGCCGAGGGAGGGCCGTTCGACCAGCCAATAGGAGAGTTCGGCGCAGCCCAGGATGGCGGCCAGGCTCCAGGGGAAGAACCGGGTAGCATTCACGCCGGTAAACAACTCTTGCCAGAGATAGATGCTGTAGGAGATCACGCCCAGGTGGCGAAGCACGGGGGTATTTAGCAGCCGGCCTGGGAGAGAGGTTGGGACCCGGACAACGTAGATCAGGATGAGGGAAAGGCAAATCGCGTTGAGGGTAAAGCCGAACACCAGGTTATAAGAGCCCTGGAAGCGATACTCCGGAAATACCGGACCGAGGATGAGAACAAAGGCGGCGGCAGCGGCTGCTACTGGCCCGCGAACGAGGGGCCGGAGGAATTGGTTAAATCGAGCATTGCGCCACAGGATCGCGAGCAGGCAGCCGAACATGATGCTATCCAGGCCGGTGTGCAGCATGCCGTTGAGCAGCGCACGATGGTGGGGTGCCAGAAAATAGGTAACAATCCGGGATACCGGTGACAGCAGGATCAACCAGACTGCCAGCCTGGCTCCCTTTCTGGGTCCGAAAAAGACCAGTGCCGCCGGCCATAAAAGGTAAAACTGCTCCTCCAGGCTTAGTGACCATGTATGTTCCAGCAGTTCGGAGCCTGTTCCCAGGTAGTTCCATGTATAGGTGCCGGCGATGAGGAAAGCGCGCAATTGACCGGCAAAGAATCCGGCCAAAGTCAACGCCAGGGCGACGGCCAGGTAGACGTAGAACGGAGGAAAAATCCGCAGCGCCCGCCGGAGATAGAAGCGCTTGAGACTGATGGTTCCGCTAGCCGCGAGTTCTTTGAGCAAGAGGTGGGTGATCAGGAATCCGCTGATAACAAAGAAGGTCTGGACGCCGAGAGCTCCCCAATCCAGGTAAAGCCAGAAGGGAATAAAAGGTATCAGCCGAGCCAACGGCGCATTCATGTGCGCCGAGATCACCATGAGGACAGAGATTGCCCGCAGGCCATCAAGCGACGGGATGTTGCGAGTGCCCGGCTGCATGCGCTTACATTTTTTCATGAGGAATAAGGCTACTCAAGGGCGCGGATGATACAGAGGTGCCGGACGAACATAATAAA
>JBARKD010000692.1:0-5707 GCA_049800615.1 Acidobacteriaceae bacterium
CCCTAACTGTCCCCGGCGGCGTCAACCGACCCGCCTCCTTGCTCTGTCCCTCATCTTTCGAATTGCCCAATCCGAGCAAATCCCGTAACTTCCGTTGATTCTGCAGGTTAGATGAGTATTTGCCCATCTTGAAACGCGCTTTCCCGGAGCGCAGCCAATCACCGCTTAAGCTCCCTGGAAGCTGATTTACGAAATACGGAATTCAGCAACCCGGATTGCAAAATTGTCCCGAGCGCCTGCACTTGCTGGGACGAACCGGAAACCAGCATAGGGAGAGCGGAAAGAAAAAACGCGTCGACGGGAAGACAGTACTCGAAGAAAGATTAAAAGAAGAAGGAATACCAAAAGAGGAGGGATACTGCGTCAGAACGCCAACGGCTATCTCTTGGATCCGACCCGCGCCGCAGAAACTTCCGGGCCGATTACGGGAACAACCTTGGTATCGGCCGAGGCCTTGTTATTCTCCAGCGCGACCGCTGTCCCGGTTTGAGTCCGCGAGAGCGCGCGATCCACCATCCCTTCGAACATCGGGATTAGAGAATCCTCGGCCACCGGGTGCTGAATGCTCGACAAGCTTTGCTCCCAGCGCTGAGGCCGCAGCAGCATCGACCCGGCTTCGCGGGCTGGACTCTTCGCCAGCGAGTAGCCCAGCCAGATCAGCAAAGCGCCATTGTAGGCCGCCATATTGATCAGGCTTACCGAACGCGCTCCTAGATGATTGCCCGCCCACGAAGCGACCAGGGCCAACTCCACAAACGCAAAACTCCCGAAACCGACGGCGATTCCGAAGCTGTGCTGCCGCCGGCTTACGCCCAGATAGCTTGCAAACGACATCAGGAACAGAACCATCCCCACTTGAATGATTCGCACGCAACGTTGAGCCGTTACGATGGCCTGTATCCACGGTGCCGTATCCGATGAGTTCGCCGAAACCGACACCACTCCAGCCACCAGCAGCATCACCAGGCCTGCCCACTTGAACAGCACCGTTCCCAGATCTCTCAACGTGTGAAAGGGACGGAAGGCATCGAGAAATGCTTCATGAATCACCTGGAAACCCAGCACCACGCTGACCGCGGTGCTGAGCCAGGACGCATAAAAAAACGTGGAATAACTATAGAACGACGACGGAAAGACAACCGCGAACGTCGCAATCTGCGTGACAATATAAGCGAAGAAATATTTGAATACCCGATGCTGCTTGCGCCGGAGCATAACGATCGCGATCACCGTTTGGAGAACGGGATGCGCGGCCCAGAGAAGGTAATACATGATCCTGTATTTCTCGGACATTAGAAGAATTCTCTTAACTCGTTAACTCTGGCAATAAGTCTGGCGGCCAGAACCGCCAGCTCCAGGACAGCGCTCAAGCGCACAAAGTAGGACGGTCGCTAGGAGAAAGTTAAACCTTTCTGCACGAGTGGGCAATGCACTCACGTAACCCAAAGTAACGTTACTTTCGGGCCACTCGGAGCCGGGCAGCGTCGCACCCCCAGGCCCCGCGCTGCTGCCTCTACAAGACATAGGGCATGTGTTATGAGCCCGAAACGACTCTCGAATCAACAAGTTTGTGACACTGTAGGAACCAGATCGCGATAGAATCTCCCTCACTTGCGACGGCAGCGCATTCCGCGAACCGTCAACCGGCCGGTCCCGGATAAATCATGACCCACATCAAGAGACGTTATCTTTCCCACCAAGGGCGCTGGATAGGTCGTAGGCCGCGGAGTTCAGTGTTCACAAAATTTTGATAGAAGGCAACATTCCAGGGGGAAGAAAAAAGCGCCGGGAGATTTCCGGCGCACGCATCGTATGCAAGGATTTGGACTAATGGCTCATTGAAGATTCCTTGGCCGCGGGTACGTCCTTGGAACTCATGTCAAATGTGAGCATAAACCCGTTTGTTCCCTTGAACTCGTATGCCTTGGCTCCCTCTCTGTACGTTTCGATTTCGTTCGGCATCATGACAAAACCGTCATTGCGCGGCGCGCCCCAATACTTGACGTTCTTAAGCACGGCGGGCTCGTCGGTCATTCCCTGAAATCGCGCCAACTTGATCTCTGCCGTCTGGCCGCCGTTTAGGGTGGCGTGTGCGTGATCTTTGTCGAACGTCCAGGTATCGATATTGCCTTCGGCGATTTGCAGCGATTTCCACTTTACCGGAAACACATGCCCGACAATTTCCCCGAGCGCCTGCCGTTGCTCGGTGGTAGTGCCCTTATCGAACGTCACCAGCGCCCAATCCATCTGTCCCTGCGAGAAGTCACCACCCAGATCCCCATTGATCCAGAACTTCGCGCCCGTCAGATCGACCTCACCATAATGTCCTTTGTTCACTTTGTAAGCATTGTTGAACTTGCAGAAGTGTTCCGTCTTACCGTTTTCGTGATGAGCTGCCGGATGCGAGTTGAAATAGCACATGCAGAAGTGAGGACAGCTGCACGCCTCGATTGTGGTTGCATTGATCGCCCAATCCGCCGCCGGCGCGCCGGAATGACCCGCGCTGACGGTGAGTAGGGCAAGGACGAGTGTTAAAGCTATTCTGTGCATTGAGCACCCCCAAAATGAGTAAGAACAAAGCGTCATCGACGGTTTGATTGAGATCTGTTCGAGATGATCACCAAATAGGTTTCTTGTGGCTATTTGATCCCTTTTAACGGACCGCTAAGCGGTGAAAAGTTTTTTGTGCTCAGGGCCTGTATTCCTGCGTTGTGAGTGCCATTAAACGGCGTCTCAGTGTCCCCGCAGCCCGCCGATTCGGCGTCAGCCGTCCTGTTGAACCAGAGTCCCAAGTGGTACATCTGTATTGGGTTCGTGGCTGGGTTGGTCGTTGCATCCGGGAAGGAGCCGCCCGGGAAAGTATCTGGTGCCGAAGTCGCGCCCGTCGCCACTACGAATGTCTCGATGCTGAAGCGCCCAACGAAGTCTCCCACACCTCTTCCGTTGGCGTCGGTTTCGATGTCTCCCTGATACCACGCCATGCCAAAAGGTTTGTCGGGAACCTGGATTACAAAAAAGTCGAAGTCGACGTTGGCGGGCAGGCCGGACACCTCGACGTGCAGGTCTTCCACAGGCCCGAGAGGATGGATCGTAACCCGCCCGCTGGCATTGGGAAGACATCCGGCAGTTGTAGCTGCGGTGGATCGTACCATGTTGAAGATGAGGTTATTCTGAGCGACTGCTGGGCCCGCCAACGTGACCAACAATGCCATGGTTGACATCAGCGCAAAAAATCTGAATTTCATTGAATATTCTCCTGATTAGCATTCGCCGCTGGCTTGGGGCCCGCGACTGCTGTGTTGTGCCGCAAGAGACGAGAATGGTCAATGCCCCGGCAACTCTCCTTCGCTACCCTGTCGATCCCCTGATAAGTCATCTGTTTGCAAAGCAATGTGTGCATCGCATTGTGTTCGGTTGCGTGCTAGACTCTCGAAAATGTGAAGTACACCGATGCCGTTCACTCTTCCATCACTGGTACGTTTCGCAAATTTCGAAGTAGACCTGCGGGCTGGCGAGTTGCGAAGAGAAGGCAGCAGAGTACGGCTGCAGGAACAGCCGTTTCTGCTTCTGACCGTGCTACTGGAATCCGCGGGCGAAGTCGTCACCCGGGAAGAACTTCGCAAGCGGCTTTGGTCGGCGGATACGTTTGTC
Source organism: Acidobacteriaceae bacterium (assembly GCA_049800615.1). GTDB lineage: Bacteria > Acidobacteriota > Terriglobia > Terriglobales > Acidobacteriaceae > PALSA-350. The sequence goes on from JBARKD010000692.1 coordinate 3,652, forward strand.
GATTTCGACCATCGTCTGGCAGTGGCCGTCAGCAAGCTAAGGGATGCGCTTCGAGATTCGGCAGAAGAACCAAAGTTCGTTGAGACCGTTGGTCGACGCGGCTATCGGTTCTTGGGCCGGCTGGAATTCACCGATTCATTGTCTACGGATTCCAAGGGGGAAAAAAGTGACACTCCTTTGGCTTCCTCTCAACCAGCCGAGCTGGCAGAGCTCGCAAAACTGGCGCATCAGCATCCCAGGCGATCTCGAGTCTTTCTTTTCGCCGTCGGATTCGTCATTCTCCTCGCAGTGATCGCGTTGACCAAGCTTGTTCACATTCGATCTGGGAAAGATCAGTCGTCGACTCCCCGAAGCTTGGCGATCCTTCCGCTGCAAAATCGTGGCGAAGATGCAAGGAGCGACTTTCTTGGATTATCGCTGGCGGATGTACTCATCACGAAATTGGCCTACGTGAGTTCCCTCAGCGTTCGCCCTTCTGCGGCAATTGAGAAATATCGAGGAACGGCCATTGATCTTCAGAAAGTTGCCGCCGACCTCAAAGTCGACACCCTGCTCACGGGAAGTTTCATTCGTGATGGCAACAACTTGCGCATCACCTACCAGCTGGTCGACGCCAAAACCGAAAAACTTCTAGGCCAGGGAGTAATCGACCTTAAGTATGACAATCTTCTTGCGGTTCAGGATAAAGTTACCGGCCAACTGATTTCAGAACTGCGACTGAACTTGTCTCCAGTGGAAACGGAGCATCTGAAAGCGGAAGCGTCGGCCAGTCCACTCGCTTATGAATATTTCTTGCAGGGACTTGATCTTTACGGACAGCACAAGTTTCCCCTGGCGATCAAAATGTTCGAAAAGACCACTGAGATCGACCCCAACTACGCTCCAGCCTGGGCCTATTTGGGAGCTTCCTATAATTCGGATGCGGCATTCGAACTCGGTGGGCGGGAGCAATATCGCCGTGCCCAAGCCGCGTATGAAAGGGCCTTGGCGATACGGCCGAACCTGCTCGACGCACAAATCTTCCTTGCAAATTTCCTGATTGACACGGGAAAAGTTGAGCAGGCTGTGCCCTTGTTGCGCGACGCCTTAAAGACGAACAGCAATTATGCCGCCGCTCACTGGGAACTGGGATATGCGTACCGATTCGCTGGAATGCTGGACGAATCCGTGGCCGAATGCGAGCGGGCGCGTCAACTGGCTCCCTTCGTGAAGGGCAACGGTTCGGTGTTAAACAGCTATCTCTATCTGGGGGAATACCAGAAGTTTCTGGAGAGCCTGCCGGTCGACGATTCGTCGTTCACCCTGTTTTACCGAGGCTTCGGAGAATTTCACGAAAAGCAGTTCGACCAGGCCTCGAGAGATTTTGATCGCGCGTACGAACTCGACCCAACTTTGTACACGGGAATTGGAAAGGCTCTGAGTGACTCGATTCATCAGCACGGAGCAGAAGGCTTGCAGCTCTTGAGTGGACTTGAGCGAACCGTAAGAGAGCGAGGAGTTGGGGATCCGGAGGCCACCTACAAAATCGCCGAAGCTTATTCCATCTTGGGCAACAAAAGCTCCGCTTTACATGTGCTGAGGATGAGCGTTGAATCCGGTTTCTTCAGCTATCCCTATATCGGCAAAGACCCACTGCTGAATGACTTGCACGGCGATTCCGAATTCACTCAGATTTTGAGCATAGCTCATCAGCGACACGAGGCATTCAAGAATTCTTTCTTTCGCTAGGACGAGCCCGAGTTGTTTGCGGCTGGTGGCCCATTCTAATCGCGCTCTTTGCGATTAGAGTGGGGCCCCTTGACCAAGGCAGAACAGCCCCCACTCAAGCCAAAAGACTGCTTGAGTGGAGCACCGTCCGGTGAAGCGGGGATTGGTGACTGTGCCGGAGCAATGGCGCTGGAGCAGTGATCGCTTCTATCTTCTGGACGAAGGGGGCTGGCCCACCTTTGTACCATCTAAACTGAGGCTGCCCCAGCTTTGCTTCTTTTGCAAAGCTGGGCACCACGGACCCCGACCTCGCCGATCCTATCACGCAACTCTGCGAATCCTAAGCCCC
>JBARKD010000693.1:0-4777 GCA_049800615.1 Acidobacteriaceae bacterium
ACACACGGCAGGATGATGGTCGCCGAGATAGATGAGGAAGTTGCGTATCGTGCCACGGTATTGACGGGCGGAATCATAAGCGAGGGCGGCCGTCCGGGACTCCAGGGCTCGCCGGAACTGGAGAGCCAGTGGATGCTCAACGGGAACATGGCGGGAAAGCTTCACGGCTGCAAGACCGGCAAGGGCCTGATGTGCTGTGCGACCGCTCGCTCATATTGCTGATAGACCTCCAGAGGAGTGACCTGCACGTAGACCATCGTCGTCTGGATTTGCGCGTGACCCATCAGTTGCATCAGAGCCGGGAGGCTGACTCCGGCGCGCACCATCTCTGAGGCAAAGGTGTGTCGACTATGCTTCATGAAGCATAGCCGCCACTATGCACCATCCCGGACTATGCCTCCTTGAGCAGCATGAAATGGCTGTGTGCCCTGGTAGACGCGATGTTCAGCATATTTGGCGGCTACCTTATGAGGCATAGTCCAGGAGGTGGTGATCACAGCCCTTTGAGGAAGGCCAGCAGTTCATCATCCGGCCGATAGTGCCCAGCCTTGCCCTTGATGGGTTTGATCTTGGCCAGAACCTGTTCTTTCAAGGACAGGTCTGCGTCCAAATAGATCTGGGTGGTTTCGACCGATTCGTGTCCGAGCCAGAGTGCGATCACCGCGCGATCCACGCCCGACTGCAAAAGTTCCATCGCCGCGGCATGGCGAAGCACGTGAGGTGAGACACGTTTCTTCCGCAACGTAGGGCAGGCGTTTCGTGCCTTGGCCACGTGCCTTGGCCACGTGCCGTGCGACCATGTGCTGGACACCAACGGCGCTCAAGCGTCCGCCGCGCACACTGGGGAAAAGAGTCTTGGAATCTTCTCTGCCTTGTTCCCGCATCCAGGCTTTGAGTACCGATACGGTGGGCTTGGTCAGAGGAGTACATCGTTCCTTGCGCCCTTTCCCGCGGCAATGAACATGCGCGCCAGTGCCCATCGAAATGTCTTCGTGACGGAGGGACGTCATCTCGGAGAGTCGCAGTCCGGTTTGCACGGCAGTGAGGAGGAAAGCATGATCGCGGCGTCCCAACCAAGTCGCCGGATTCGGCGTCGCCAGCAGGGCATCGATTTCCGGCCGGGTTAGAAAATCCACCAAAGCACGGGAGTGTCGCTGGTTGGGGATCGCCAGGACGCGTTGAATGGTCCCGGCGTGCCCCGGCGCTTCCAGTGCCGCGTAGCGGAAAAAGGACCGAACCGCAGTCAGACGCAGATTCCGGCTGCGAGCGCCGTTGCCGCGACTGGCCTCCAGGTCATCCAGAAACGCTCCGATGAAAGATGCGTCCAAGTTATCCAACTCCAACTGGGATGGTGCCTTGCGAAGCCGCTTCTGTGCAAACTGCAGCAGCAGGCGAAACGTGTCCCGGTAGGAGGCGATCGTGTGGGAGCTGACCTTCCGCTGGGCTATGAGGCGAGTAGTAAAGAAGGACTGCAACAGGGCCGGGAGATTAGCGTCCAGCATTGAGGCCCTCCCATCTCTTTTCCAGCCGCTTCCCAGCAGCCCCCAATAGTTCCGGGGTGCCCGTCAAATACCAATAGGTGTCGGTGACGTGTGCGTGCCCGAGGTAGGTAGACAAGATCGGCAGGCGCCGCTGGGGATCCTCGCCGTTTCGATACCAGCGCAACAGAGTCTCGAGGGCAAATCGGTGACGAAAATCGTGCAGGCGCGGGCCTCGACCGCCCCCCGCAGCACGCAATCCAATCTGTCGAGACAGTATGTAGAACATCCGGTGGACCTCGCCTTTGTCCAGTCGGTTGCCATTCTTATTCACGAAAAAGTGCGCATCAGCTCGCGGGCCAAAGCGTCGGTCCCGCCGTTTGGCGTAATCGGCCAGGACCTTACAGGTCGAGGCATGCAGCGGTACCAGACGGGACTTGCCGAACTTTGCTCCCCGAATGGTGAGGATGCCTCCGGACCAGTCCAAATCCTCGGCATGGAGATTCACGGCTTCACTGAGCCGGAGGCCTGTGACTGCCAACAATCCAAAGAAGCAGTGATAGGTCCAGGGCCGCAGCGGGTCACAGGAAGGTCGAGCCTTGGCAGCCTTCAGCAGTTGCTGGATCTCCTGATCGGAATAGAAATAGGGTCGAGCGCGGGTCGGCCGGTATGGCAACAGGCCCAAAGGCGGAACTTCCGTCACCGGATCTACGGCGCTCCAGTATCGGGCGAAGCCTCGCACGATGGTCAGCCGCGCGGTCCACTGGCAGGGTTGGTGGTGGGCAGGCAGCGTTGCCCACTCCAGCGCGAGGTCGCTTGTAATGTGGGTACCGCGTTTTCGTTCCAAGAAGGACGCGAACTTTTCCAGTCCCGCTTCGTGTTTGACCAGTTTGAATCCCAGGCCACGGCGCAACATCAGGTAGTCGCGAATCCCTTTTCGTAGATCTCTCATCGACTCCCTCCTGGCCACGGCAGTGCCAGAGAATGTAAGGCTACAAGGTCCACCTTGGCGTAGATCGCCGTCGTGTCGGGACTTTTGTGGCGCAGCAGTTCACCAATTTCATCCAGGGAACATCCTTGCCGGAGCAGGTCGCAGGCCAGCGTGTGGCGAAACAAATGCGCACCTTTGCGTGCCGACTCCACGCCTGCTGTCTCGAGAGCCCTCATCACGATGAAGGAGATGGCGACCGAACTGGCAAACCCACCTAACGGAGCCTTGGCGCGGATGAAAACCCGGCGGCTGGAGCAATGCGGCCGACCGTTACGCAGGTATGCGGCGATGGCCTCGCCGACATCGGCAGGTAACGGCATTGGTGTGGACCGACCACCTTTACCGTGGACGGTCATCTGGCTGGCTTCCCAATCGATATCTTCCAGATTGAGCGCAACAACTTCTCCGGCCCGCAGGCCCAGCCTGGCGAGCAGCAGCAAGATCGCGTAATTTCGCCGGCCCAGAGGCGCCTGGCGATTACAATGATTCACAACGTGCTGTACCGTTCCCGGTGGGAGAAACTTGGGCAATGTGGACTTCGACCAATTGGGCACAATCGGCACGCAGGCAGCCAGATCCAGCGAGATTTCTCCGCGATGTCGGAGGTATCGGAAAAAGGACCGGAGAGCCGTCACGAGCAGTTTGGCTCGTCCCGGGCTTAGCCGATGAGCGTAACGCTGCACAAACCCGGTGACGTCGGCGGCACGAAGCGTGGAGAGGTTCAGCGTCCCGTTACGAAATCGGTCGGAGAGGAATTGATCGATGAAAGTTACGTAGTTTGGCAACGTCGCCGTCGACAATCCACGTTCCTGTAACAGGTAACGCCGGAATTGTTGGGTCACGTTCTGCCGCGGGTCCTTTACCGCCGGTTCTCCGTGTTGTTCCACAGCTCCCGTATGGCCAAGCCAAGCCAGGAATCTGTTCAATATGCCAGCATCGCCGCGGCGGACTCCATTGTGGCGTTGGTGGTGCTGTAAGAATCGATCCAGCACATTGCCATCCAGATCTTGGAGCCGGACACGTTTGTGCTGAAGCCATCGACTGAGATCGGCGATCACCACGACCTGATTTCGGATCGAGTGCCGCACATAGCCTTGCAGGGCTAAAGCGGCAGCGTAAGCGTCAAGGTGTGCGTTCAAGGGCCCCTGGCGCAGCCGTTCAATCGTGCTTGGAAGGGTAAAGAGTTGGTTTATCACTCTCCCAGGATGCCAACCACAACGCGAGAACTATGCCCCATGATTCTGGGCCAAAGCCCCGCAGGAAGCATTGACACGACGTGAGGAGGCATAGTCCGGGATGGTGCATAGTGGCGGAATCGGTGTGGATTGGCGGGAGCAACCGTGCTGCGCAATCGATGATGGCGAAATAGGGAACGGAGTCCAGCCGGCGTCATCGGCTGCCCTCGTCGGCGGCCTTTTAGCGAGATGAACAGATACGGCGAGTTGGTCAGGGGCCGTTCCAGACGAAGATAGCTTTGCAGCACCTCCATGATTTCGGCGGGCAGCGGTACCGTGCGCTGTTTCCTGCCTTTGCCCAGAACGCGTAGCTGGGCATCGGCCAATTTCAAATCCTCCAGTTGCAGCGACAGGATTTCGCACGAACGCAGGCCGTCGAGCAACATGAGGCCCACCACGGCGAGATCGCGGAAGGTGCGGAAACTGGCCCAAAACCGGGAGACCTGCTCAGCCGACAGAGGCCGGATAACGCGCCGCGGTTGCTTGAGGCGGAGACCGAAGGCGACATTGCGGTGGGGACGACCGTAGCCGACCGGGCAGCGCGTCGGATAGGTGCGTTGGAAATGGGAATGGCCGCTGGGGATCTCCTGTCCGAAGTGGAATCGATACAGGCAACGAATCACCGTCAAGCGATGATTTACGGTTTGCGGAGTGGGCTTCGGCTTCTGATCGAGTTGGTGACGGACGTAGTCGAGTAGGGTGGACTCGGTGATCTCCGATAGGGGCAGCGGGAGCGCCGGTTCGCTCCACCAGCGTGCGAAGTGCAGCAGGTCATAAGCGTAAGCGCGTAGGGAACGCAGGGACAGTTGGCGAATGTGCTGACCATCGAGGAAGGCATTAGCCCAACCGATCTCCTGGCCCTGCTCATCGAGCAAGCGATAGGGAGAAACACTGGCCAAAACGGAGGGGCGATAGACCAAGAAAAGTTTCATATGCGTGCCTGTTGGAGACAGCGGGTGAAATCGGAGGCTGTGGCGCCGGCCACGAAGTAGCTGTTGGGGTCGTGCCCCGCCGGCAACTGGACGATGCGGGCGGTTACGCCGACATTGGCGAGGCGTTGTGCAAGCCCGTGA
>JBARKD010000694.1:0-12273 GCA_049800615.1 Acidobacteriaceae bacterium
GCCTTTGGGGAATCGTAGCTACACGATTCAAGCGCCTCGGTATCAACTCAAAACGCAAAGGCCCACATTCCCTTCGTCACGCGTGCGCTAAACGGACACAACAGGAATCAGCGGTGTGGTGGACGCTCTCGAAGACCCATGCAAACCCAAGTTGCAGATTGCAAATCTCACAACAGATGTCTTGGCAGCGCTCAAGCCTGCGCTTCCTGTGGCAAAGCCGCTGACCCGTGCGGACAGACAGCAACTGATTGACGGTTTCCACGACGGGATGCAGAAGCAAGGTGTTGCTGGCTATGCAGAAATTGTAGGTGACGTACTTACCGTCCATAGTGAGCGTGCCAGCGCTCTTCGCTTTCACGCTATTCTTGCGAATAAGGCGCTTGTGACAGCCTTTCAACAAGTGGGGCTTACGACGTTGCAGATCAGAAATACGTGTATGACGTGAAGACGCAACAGGAGCAGCACTAGACTTTCTTTATTGGGACGTGGGTTTTAAGACGGAAGAGGCGGAGGCCACGGTTTCCCCTTGTGCTCCACTATCTCAGCCGCAAAATATCGGTTTTGACCGCACCAGAACATGTAACGAGTGGTCTCTCTATGTACTGTGAGAAGGTTGTTGCTTAGTTTCGTGCGCTTCCTGGCATACGCACCCAATATCTCGCCGAAGTTTAGGTCCGTAGCGGCCAAGGCCATTAACAGTGCTTCAATCTGTCCTTCGTTAAACAAACCCGCCTCGACCCGCTGTTCGTATATTTTCTTCGTGCTCTCGTACCCCGTTATGACCCAATGTTGCTGAGGTAGTCCTTTACGCTGACGTTTTGTTTTCATCGAAAGGCCCTTCTCTAATTCCGTGCCGCTGAGGACTTAAAAATTCCAGCCAATAGAAAAGCAGCGCCAAATATGGCAGTGCCAGCGAGTAAGCGAAAACCCATCAGTTCTAGGTCTGGCCTCGCACGCTCCCACGTCGGTTCGGGATTGTCGATAGTGAAGCCGGGCGGAGGAGGCGGGACAGGGGCTTCGGTAGTGACGGCAGCGAAGATGCTCCCCTTGGGCGAAGGACCAGCCCAGAGCCAACCGTACCCGACTCGCACACATGCGAAGTTGCGTTGGGAAATGCACCACGGAATCCAGAGGCAACAGTAGGCAAGCAGAAGGCAATAAGCGACCAGAACGATCTTTTGCACTTTGTTCATTCGTGACCGGGTAGATGAACGCTATCCAGGCTCCTCCTTGCGGCGCTCATGGTTTGTAGTCGTAGTCTTGCCCCTCCATCCTCATCCTCATCCTCTTCAGTTCCTTGAGAATCTGTGACATCTCAGTTTTGCCCTGTGGAAAACCCTCTAAGTCTCTTTGTTTCAGGGTCCTTCAGAGGTGAAAGCCATGCCGACGAACACAATAGCTGCAACGAAGACGAGGGCGAGGATCAGGTCCTTGAAAGCCTCAAGCTCCGCATTGGTTTGACTCAGTTCCTGATTCTTCATCACCAGAACTTCTAGTTGAGCTTTGGTCTGCGCGAGTTCTCTTTTCTCTTCTTCCCTCGCTGCTTTGGCTTCGCGCTCTTTGGTGTTTCCGAGGTACTCCATCACAGACGGTTGGGCGGCAAGAGCTGCTTCGCAGCGCTCGGTTACCCCTGTGCCTTTGGGGGTGTAAACCCGAGCGCGCCCCCACTGGGTTTTCTGTCGCCGGTCGGTCGATCTGTATACAACGGGCTGGAAACAAAATTGGCAACAAACATTAGCCGTCCATTCCGCGGTGCGAGGACTCTCAACGTACAGGTGTCGTACGCTCTGTCGCGTTTTGAAAACACTGGCGGAGGTGTACCTCCAGATGCTTCAGTCGGTCCAATAAATGCAGACCAGGACTATATTATTGCCGCCTTGGATAACAGAGAGCCGAACCGGTACTTCGGACCCTCAACTTTAGATCGAACCCACCAGTTCTCGTTTGGCGGCTATCTGGACTTGCCCCTTAGATTTCAAGTAGCGTTGATGTCGCACTTTTATAGCCCGCTTTCGACGACTCTTACCGTGCCCAACACAGCCACGGGAGCAGGCGAAATATTCCGAACCGATTTCACCGGCGACGGTACGACACAGGATCCCGTGCCCGGCACGCATGTTGGGGAATTCGATCGCGGGATTAACGCCGGCAATATCAACCGAGTCATCAACAATTACAACGCCACAATTGCAGGTAGGCCCACTCCGGCAGGCCAGACCTTAACCCAAGATGGCTTGATGACATCGGCTCAGCTAACAAGTTTGGGCGGCGTGGCTCCTGCATTGCCCGATGCACCTGCTAACCAAGTGAACCTGGGTTGGCTGCGTGTTTTCGATGCGACGATGTCCTGGACCTATTCCATTAAAGAACGGCTGTTCTTGAAACCATCTGTTGGGTTCTACAACATCTTCAACTTTTCCAACTTCGATCTCCCCAACAACACCATGTCTGGTCTCCTTGCTGGCACTGCAGGTACAATCAACGGTACGGATCCTGCAGCGCACAACACCAATCGCGTCGGGGTGGGTACCGGCGCGTTCACACTAGGATCGCCACGCCAAATTGAGTTTAGCCTTAAGGTGATTTTTTAGCAGAGCATAGCTGGCGCTCAAACCGCGATTCTTGAGCAGCAGCCAGGGATCAAGTTGCTGCAGGTGCGGGTGAGCGAGAGTGCAGCCCTTTCACACAGAAAGAGAAGCTGTTAAGATGTTTGAGCGAGATTTTGCTGTGTTTATTTCCAAAGCACATCCCGTCGAAACTGGGGCCATTGGCTGCTCAGGCTCTGAAATTTATGGGCGGTTTATGGGCGGTTCGGACCGGAATACAAGCAATTCGGGTCGCTTTGGGCAATCTAGGCATTTTATGCAAATCGTGCAAAGCCGCATAAACACTGGTTATTTCGCATCTTGTTGATTTGGCGAGTGGGGACGTAGTTCAGTTGGTTAGAACGCTGCCCTGTCACCGTCTTCCGACACACAATCGCGATCGGTTATCCGCTGTTTCCCCTTAGAGCACACCGAAACCCGCCAATCCTCTCTTACATTCGCACGTGCTGCTTCACTAAAATTCGCACGCCTGCCTGTCACGCAGGAGGCCGCGGGTTCGAGTCCCGTCGCTCCCGCCATTAGTTCATGCGGCAACAACGCTGTTCGTTCGAAGAGCTTTGACATCGCGCATGGGAGGCTGGCCAAAGAAGCGGCTGTACTCTCGGTTGAATTGGCTGACGCTCTCGTAGCCGACCTCGTAAGCTGCGCTCGTGGCGTCCACCCCATCCATAAGCATCCGCTCCCTTGCCCTCTGCAGTCTCAACTGCTTTTGGTATTGAAGCGGACTCATCGCGGTCAATGAACGGAACTGATGATGAAGTGTTGAAACTCCCATCCGTGCGACCCCGGCTAGCTCTTCCATGTGCAAACGCTTCGCATAGTTGTCTTTCAGCCAAGTGATTGCTCTCGCAGTCCTGTTGCCGAGGTCGCCCGTCGTTGCAATAGTCCGGAGCCGCGCCCCCTGTGGCGTTTTCAGGATGCGGTAAATAATCTCGCGCTGGATCAAGTGGCTGAGAAACGGTATGTCCTCGGCAGTGTCGAGAAGTTCCATGAGCCGAGAGCATGCATTGAGCAAACCTGCCGGAGCCTGACCGATGGCAATTCCGCGCCGTTGCCCAGAGAGTTCCGCTTCGGGCAATTCCTCGCGATTGAGGATCTCGCGCACGATAGCCATATCGAGACGAAGTAACATCGATAAGAGCGGCATTTCTTCCGAGGCCTCAATAATTTGGCTCTCAATAGGAACATCGATCGAAGACAAGAAAAATGACGACGGACCGCAGAGGTATGGCGTTCCTCCCATGCTCATCCGTTTCTTTCCCTGTACGAAAACGGTGAGGCTGGGCTCAACAGCAGCGCGATAGCATGCCGTGGCTTGCGTTCGGCGAAAGAGGACCAACCCGTCAATCGCCGTGGAATGCTCTCCGGTTGAGGGAGCGTGCGCGCCGATCCTGCTGACCAACTCTGCCAATAATTCCATCGCCGACGACTTCACAATCTTCTGCGCAGGCTTTGTCACAGGGCTTTTCCTCTTTTCTAAGGTACTACTCGGCCGGGCAAGCCGTGCACAAAATCAGAACATTAGGCAGGATTAGGCAAAGAATCGGCAGTATCGGGAAAGCGCGACCAAACCGACATTCCGTATCTTTGGAAAAGCAAAGAGGGGCTGTGAGAGAAATCGCAATGCAAAAGCGCAAACTTGGAATGGGGGATCTCGAAGTATCGGCCCTCGGACTTGGCTTCATGGGAATGAGCTGGTCCTACGGTCCGCCAAAAGATAAACGGGAAATGATTGCGCTTCTGCGCGGCGCCGTGGAGCGGGGCGTCACATTCTTCGATACCGCTGAGGTCTATGGCCCGCTGCTGAATGAAGAACTCGTCGGTGAAGCCCTCGCCCCTTTTCGCGGGAAAGTCGTCATCGCGACGAAATTCGGATGGGAGTCTAACCCTAACGACGGTGGCAAGTGGAGCGCTCTCAACAGCCGGCCAGAGCACATCAAACAGGTTGCAGAAGAGTCGCTCAAGCGTCTCAAGCTTGATGCGATCGATCTGTTCTACCAGCATCGGGTCGACCTGAATGTTCCCATCGAAGATGTTGCGGGCGCTGTGAAGGATCTGATTCATGAAGGGAAGGTGAAGCACTTTGGGCTTTCTGAAGCGAGCGCGAAGACAGTTCGCCGCGCTCATGCCGTTCAGCCAGTCGCGGCGCTCCAGAGCGAGTACTCGCTGTTCTGGCGCGAGCCGGAAGAGACAGTGATGCCAACCCTGGAGGAGCTTGGGATTGGATTCGTTCCGTTCAGCCCGTTGGGCAAGGGCTTCCTGACTGGCAAGATCGACGCGAACACAGAGTTCCACAGCACCGACTTTCGCAGCAGTGTGCCGCGTTTCAGCCCCGAAAATCGCAAAGCGAACCAGGCGTTAGTTGATCTGGTGAGTTCGTTCGCAGCTCAAAGGAAAGTCACTCCGGCCCAGATCGCACTCGCCTGGCTGCTTGTGAAAAAACCGTGGATCGTTCCGATCCCGGGCAGAACGAAGCTGGCGCGACTTGAAGAGAATCTTGGAGCGGTGACTCTTGAATTAACCGCAAATGATATTCAAGCCCTTGAAGAGGCTTCGTCAAAGATCAAGCTGGAAGGGGCTCGCTATCCCAAGTTCCATGAACAGCTGGTGGGCCGCTGAGCGGCAGTTGCAAAGAGGAATCGAAAATGAAAGCTCTGCGTTATGGCGCATGGGTGGCGACTTTGGCAATCTCAGGTCTTGTGCATGTTCAATCTGCAAAACCTCAAGAATCAGGCCATGCCTCCGATAGAGAAAGACTGATCGGAGCGTGGCATCTGGAGCACATAAATTCGCTAGGACAGGATGGAAAACCAATCGACGTACCTCAGCCGCTAGGTATGCTGATTTACGCACGTGACGGACACATGTCGGTGCAGCTCATGTATCCGAAGTCGGCAAAGACTCTATCCAATGAGTACGTCGAGAATGGGTACGAGGCTTCATTCGGGAGCTACGACGTGGATGATGCGAAGCATGTGTTGACCCATCACGTGCAGGGATCGAATACGCGCGACTTGCTTGTCGGGAAGGACCTTCCTCGCGTTTACCAGTTCACCGCAGACGCGAAGCTGATTATCCGGTCGGCTCGGCCCGATGAACATTGGTCGGTGACGTGGGAGCACTACTGATCTAATTTGCGTCGACACTTGGCTAGTGCGCGCTGAAAGCTGCGCAAAGGAAGGAAGCAATGCAGAAACGCAAACTAGGAAAGACCAATCTTGAAGTCTCGGCAATGGGGCTGGGCTGCATGAGGTTGAGTCCTGGTCATGGCACCGTGGCAGGGACCAAGCAGGAGATGATTGCGCTGATCCGGGCAGCCGTCGAACGCGGCGTCACATTCTTCGATACCGCCGAAGTCTACGGTCCATTTGTGAATGAAGAACTCGTGGGCGAGGCTCTCGCACCCATGCGTGACAAGGTTTCGATCTCGACCAAATTCGGGTTCCAGATTGACTCCGAGCAAGATCCGCATCCAGTCGGTTTGAACAGCCGGCCGGAGTACATCAAAGAGAGCGTCGAGGGTTCGCTTACAAGGCTCAAGGTCGACACTATCGATCTGCTCTATCAGCATCGGGTCGATCCGAACGTACCCATTGAAGACGTGGCGGGAGCGGTGAAGGATTTGATTCAGGAAGGCAAAGTGAGGCACTTTGGATTATCGGAAGCCGGGGCGCAGACCATTCGCCGGGCGCACGCCATTCATCCGGTAACGGCGCTTCAAAGTGAATACTCACTCTGGTGGAAACGCCCGGAAGAGGAAATCATTCCCACACTCGAAGAACTCGGCATCGGCTTTGTCCCGTTCAGTCCGCTTGGCAAGGGATTCCTCACTGGGACGATTACAGAAAACACGCAGTTTGACCAGGAGGACAATCGCGGTAGTTTCCCCCGCTTCTCGCCTGAAGCCCGCAAGGAAAATCGCGCTCTGGTGGATCTGATTGCTGCGTTTGCCTCGAAGAAGAATGCGACATCCGCTCAGATCGCCCTTGCCTGGCTCCTTGCACAGAAACCCTGGATCGTTCCGATTCCGGGCACCACCAAGCTGGATCGCCTTGAAGAGAACATCGGAGCGGTTGCCGTCCAACTCACGCCAGAGGATCTCCGGGAACTCGACGCTGCTACTGCGAAGATCACAGTGCAAGGCGCCCGATACCCGGAAGAACTGGAACGAATGACGAATCGGTGAAAACACGCGAAGCGTTCTTTTGCGAATCAGGCGAGCACATCGCCTAGAAAGAGAAATCCGTTCATGAATATATCGTTTGAGAAGAAAGTGGCACTGGTTACAGGCGCCGCATCTGGACTCGGCCTTGCCACAGCGAAGGCCTTTGCGGAATCAGGCGCTGTCGTGGTGTTAGCGGACTGGAACGAGAAAGACGCGCAATCCGCAGCTAAGGAGCTTGCCAATAAAGGTCATAAGACACTGGCCGTCCGCTGTGACGTGTCCGACGATGCGCAAGTGGAGGCGATGGTGAAACAGACAGTTGCCACTTTCGGGCATCTCGATGTGGCTTACAACAATGCCGGCGTACAAAATATTCTTGCAGAGACTGCCGATACTACCCGGGAAGACTACGACCGGGTGATGGGGATCAATCTTCGTGGTGTTTGGAGTTGCATGAGGTTCGAACTGCAACAGATGCGCAAACAAGGAAGTGGAACCATCGTCAATTGCTCTTCCCTTGGGGGACTTGTGGGAGGTGCCGAGCGTGGGATTTACCACGCGGCCAAACACGGAGTCATTGGGTTCACTAAGAGCGCGGCTCTCGAATACGCTGCGCGGGGCATTCGAATCAATGCTGTATGTCCGGGGCTCATTTGGACCCCGATGGCCGACCAGATGGTCGCAGCCGGCCAAGGCGAAGCCCTCAAGGGGATGGAGAAGAGCATTCCGATGGCCCGGGTTGGCCGCCCCGAAGAGATTGCCGATGCTGTTCTATGGCTTTCGAGTGATGCGGCAAGTTACGTGACTGGTCAGTCCATCTCGGTGGACGGCGGCTTCGTCATGCGTTGAGGGAGATAAAGGAGAACTATGCGAGGAGCAATTCTTTACGGACCGCGCGACATTCGTTTCGAAGATAGGCCGGAGCCGACAATCATCCAACCGACAGATGCGATCATTCGCCTCTCGGCCACATGTATCTGCGGATCGGACCTGTGGCCGTATCGAGGCATCCAACCGATTGCTCAACCGACTCCCATGGGTCATGAGTATTGCGGCATCGTCGAAGAGGTCGGCAGAGAAGTCAGGAACATCAAGACGGGCCAGTTCGTTATCGGGTCGTTTGCTACTTCTGATAACACTTGCGTTATTTGCCAACACGGTTATCAGTCGTCGTGTGTCCAACGCGAGTTTATGAGCACAGCGCAGGCGAGCCTGTTGCGTGTTCCTCTTGCCGATGGCACGTTGGTAGCAACAAACGACCTGCCTCCTAAAGAGCTGATACCCAGTCTGCTGGCGACCTCCGATGTTTTGGGCACGGGTTGGTTTGCCGCGGACGCTGCCAACGTAAAGCCGGGATCGACGGTTTTGGTGGTCGGTGACGGCGCAGTCGGCCTTCTGGGAATGCTTTCCGCCAAACGAATGGGTGCGGAACGGATCATCGCAATGAGCCGTCACGCGTCTCGCCAGAAGCTCGCACGCGAATTTGGTGCCACCGACCTTGTTTCTGAGCGAGGGGAGGAAGGCGTTGCGCGCATCAAGGAGCTAACTAAGGGCATCGGTGCCGACTCAGTGCTGGAATGCGTTGGTACGCAGGAGTCAATGATGCAGGCGATCAAATCTACGCGGCCCGGCGGCTACATCGGTTACGTCGGCGTGCCGCACGGTGTCTCGCTCGACGGTGAGCAATTGTTCTTCGCTCACGTCCACCTGCACGGGGGACCGGCTCCGGTGCGCCGCTACTTGCCTCAATTAATCCATCTGGTGTTAGACGGAAAGATCAATCCCGGCAAGGTCTTCGACTTGACTCTGCCTCTGGATCAGGTGGCGGAGGGCTACCGTGCCATGGATGAGCGTCGAGCGATCAAGACGCTGCTACGCCCCTGAGTTCACATGACGAAAACAGAGTCACTTCGAGAGGACTGAAATGAAACTGATTGCCGCGACGATCATGTTGCTTTTCACGCTCGTTTCGAATAGCGCCCGCGCCCAGGCAGCCGCCCCATCTGGTATTTCGCAGAGTGAGCCTGCCCCTAATTCAAAAACGATCAAGATCACGCGAACCGACTTGCTACAGTCCAAAAAAGGATCTGCCGACTATTTTACCGGCTCAGTACAGGTTCAGGAGCTCTTTCCTGCGAACGATCCATCGCGCACAAGCGGCGGGAAAGTTACGTTCGAACCCGGAGCGCGGAGCGCATGGCATACACACCCTTTAGGTCAAATCTTAATCGTGACAGACGGAACGGGATGGATTCAGCAGTGGGGAGGACCAATCGAGGAAATTAGAAAAGGCGACGTTGTCTGGATTCCGGCAGGAGTGAAACACTGGCACGGCGCAACGCCAAACACCGCAATGACGCACATTGCAATACAGGAACAACTCAATGGGAAAGCCGTGGAATGGATGGAGCAGGTGACCGACCAGCAATACCACAAGTGATCACAGTTCACCTGAACGGCAGGAGGTAAAGATGAAATTGATGGCCGCTATGATCGCGGTGCTTTCTCTAATCAGCACGCCAGAAACTCGGGGCCAGCACACACACACGGGGAGGAAATCGGAATCCATGCAAACAACAAATGACACCACGATGGTGGCGCCTGCGCTTGCGAAGTATGCGCAAGGCCCTCTTGCCGAACTATGGAAACGCCCCGGCCTTACGCCACGCGATCGCAGCATTGTCACAATCTCGGCCCTGATCGCGCGCAACCAAACGATTGGGATGCCCTACTATTTCAACCTTGCACTTGACAATGGCGTGAAGCCACGGGAGATGTCGGAGATCATTACGCATCTCGCTTTTTATTCCGGATGGGAGAATGCGATGTCGGCAGTTGCCGTCGCGAAAGATGTTTTTGCCAATCGTAAGATTGGGACCGATCAGCTTCCTGTGGCTTCCCCTGTGCCTCTTCCGCTCGACAAAGACACCGAGGCGAAGCGTGCATCGGCTGTCGAACAGCAGTTCGGTAACATTGCTCCGGGCGTCGTGCAGTGCACCGCTGACGTTTTGTTCCGCGACTTGTGGCTGCGTCCGGACCTCGCGCCCCGAGATCGGAGCTTGGTGACTGTCAGCGCGCTGATTGCTAACGGCCAGGTCGCGCAGATTCCTTACCACTTGAATCGGGCGATGGACAGCGGTCTGACACAAGCGGAAGCGGCAGAGGTGGTCACGCAACTGACATTCTATGCCGGTTGGCCGAATGCCTTTTCTGCCCTACCAATCGTGAAAGATGTTTTCGAGAAACGGCCACACTAGCGCTTCTATAGTGTGCCCGTTCGGCAGTTTATGTGGCTGACAATTGTTCGATAGGAGTTTAGAAGATGGAAATCAAGAGAGCTGGCACTCAACCTTCCGCCAAAGGGCCGGCAGATTGGTTCACCGGGACGGTACGAGTCGATCCGCTGTTTCAGGCACCTGATCCGGCGCTCGTGAGCGGTGCCAGCGTAACCTTCGAACCGGGCGCGCGAACTGCTTGGCACACGCATCCGCTTGGGCAAACGTTAATTGTAACGGCTGGCTGCGGCTTGGTTCAGCGAGAAGGTGGACCCATCGAGGAGATACGGCCCGGCGATGTCGTTTGGTTCCCGCCCACCGAGAAGCACTGGCACGGGGCCACGCCAACCACAGCAATGACACACATGGCCATTCAGGAAAAGAAGGACGGAAAGGTGGTCGATTGGATGGAGAAGGTCAGCGATGAGCAGTATCGCGTGGGGAAATGAAGGACGCACGATGCGAATCTTTCCTTCCAGACGACGATGACGAATCCGGGGACGTTAAGGCGACGATAAGAGGTATCGTTCAGTGTCCTAAGGTATCAAACAATGTCCGCCGACACCGTTTGATATCAATTAGTTACATCTGTCACGGCAGAGGCCGCGGGTTCGAGTCCCGTCGTCCCCGCCATTTAAATTCAAAGACTTACCGGAAGTGCTCAGTTTCCTTGTGGGCACAAAAAGGCACAAAATGGGCACAAGTTGGTGCCCGGCGTACAGCCCTTCCTGGTCATTCTGATGTTTTTTGTGGGAACAAGAGCGCCACGACAGCCTGCTGCGCAGTACGCTTCTCCGTTGTGACGGCCTGTGTGTAGGTATCGAGCGTCACCCGGATTGTCGAATGCCGCAGCAATTCCTGCATGGTCTTGAGTTCGGCTCCAGTCGATCGCAGAAGCGTGGAATACGTGTGGCGAAAAGTGTGCCAGCCGATTCTTTTGTTAATGCCCAACGTTCGCGCAACCGGAAGGATATGGTGTCGCATGATCTGTTGTGCGAGGTAAGGCCAGCGGCCTCGGTGCACCGGACTCGCAAATATCCAATCCTCTGGGAGTTTGTACCCCGTCTGACCATGCCATTGCCGCAGTGCCTCAACCAGATCATCGTGAGCAGGAACAGGTTTCTGGGAGCTCTCGGTCTTGCATATGCCAACAACGTTTTGGACGATGGAGCGTGTGACGTGGATCTGTTTTGTCGGAAAGTCAACGTCCTTCCATTTCAATGCGAAAATCTCACTTCTTCGCAGACCCGTGGTTACCGCAAGCAAAACGAGCGTTCGTTCTCTGAAGCGGAGATTTGCCAGCAAGCTCTGTACTTCGTGAGTCGTGAGGATGTCCGGAGATGCTCGGCGTTTTGCGCTTTGCCGCACCCACTCAATAGGGTTGCGTTCGCAAAGGTCGTGGCGACGCCCATGATTGAACAGCAGACTCATGATGTTCCGTATCTTGCACCGTGATCCCGGTGCTAGGGTGAGGTTCTTCAACCACAGCTCCACCTCTACGGCTCGAATGTCCGAGAGTGCGTATAAGCCCCATCGAGGCTCGATCCACTTCTTCAGGTACCCGGCATAGATTCTTTTTGTCGAATACGAGATGCGGGGATTGCGGTCGACAAGTTCTCGTTGCTGATAGTGCCTCGACAAGGCGTCTAGCGTGATGGATTCTTTTCGAATCCGAATATCATTTACGTTAATCTCGCGACTGAGCCCGATAACCATCTTGCGTGCGGAAGCCAAGCTCCTCAGGTCGTCTGCAGACCCAAGGACGATACGTCGGTGTATCCTTCTCCCATCTGGTCCACGTTCGCGCCACCTGAAACACCAAACATCCGGCCCACACTTGCGGCGTTCAACTGTAATGCTCCCACCTTGCATATCCTCTTCTCCCTTTGCGATACGAACAGGGACATGCTAGTGGGTAGAGCATTGCTTTGCGGCGGCAACGCTCCTAGGTAGGCGATCGTGCCCGTTCATTTACAACTTCTGACTTCCTTTTGGGTATTGCACCAGTTGAAGGACAGCGTATGGGAGCTTCAAGTTTCTTAGCAATACAACTCGACACCTTATCGAACCGCCGGCCGCTGCCTTGTCGCGACGGAGACAACCTGGGACTGTCTTCGTAAAGGCTCAGTTGCAGCCTGTCTTTGCTTGCCCAGAAAGAAGCGAGCTTGAGCGATTGGCCTTGATTCGAACTCTGGTTTATGTTGTCATGGCCGCTATGCAACTCGCC
>JBARKD010000695.1:0-2104 GCA_049800615.1 Acidobacteriaceae bacterium
CCTAAATGCCGCGCGGACGGCAGTTGGCGACAGCGGCGACGATCAGAAACTGATCCGGACCATCGCGCGCAAGGGCCTCCGCTTCGTCGGTGCAGTAAGCACTAAACCAAACACCGTGGAACCACCCCATGAGACCGGTCCACCGCTGCAGGGAACGCACGAACCGACGCGCTCGCCCCTGGCGCTGCCGGACCGACCTGCGATCGCCGTGCTCCCGTTCGTTAACATAAGCGGGGATCCTGAACAGGAATATTTTTCCGACGGCATTAGCGAGGACATCATAACCGCGCTTTCCAAGCTGCGCTGGTTTTTCTTCATCGCACGCAACTCGTCTTTCACCTACAAGGGCAAGGCCGTCCATCTGAAACAGATCGCATCGGAACTCGGGGTCAGTTATGTGGTCCAAGGCAGCGTACGGAAAGGGGGCGACCGGGTCCGCATCGCGGCGCAGCTCAACGACGTCGCCACCGGCAGCCACATCTGGGCGGAACGCTACGATCGTGCTCTGGCAGACGTCTTCGCAGTGCAGGACGAGATCACCGAGGCCATTATCGCCGCCATCGAGCCGCAACTCTATGCCGCAGAAAATTTTCGCGCCAGGCGCAAGACGCCGGACAACATGGACGCCTGGGATTTGGTGATGCGGGCGTTGTCGCATTACTGGCGGGTGACGCGGCAGGACAATGTCGTGGCGCAGGCATTGTTGGAAAAGGCGATCAGTATCGAGCCAAGCTACGGCCAGGCGCTCGGAGTTCTTGCTGCCAGCCATATATTTTGTACCCATATGGGCTGGGAAGCCATTGCGGTGTCGGCACCCATCGCCGAACAGGCAGCCCTGGCAGCTATCCAATCAGACAGTGAAGATCCTTGGGCGCATTTTGCACTGGGCTGCGTCTATCTGTTTGCGCGGCGTTTCGACGACTCGCTGGCTGAATTGGATCTCGCACTTCGGCTCAATCCGAATTTCTCTTTGGCGCAAGGTTATTACGGTCTGGCGTTGTCCTATTGCGGGCGCTGGCAGGAAGCCTATGAAGCGGCATGCCGCGCTATCCGCTTGAGCCCGCGTGACCCATTCTCGGCGGTCTATCACGGTATCGCTGCTTATTCGCGGTTCATTGGGCGCGATTACCACGAAGCAATACGGCTGGCGCGCGAGGCTATTCGTCAACGCAGCGACTTCGTCGGCGCTCACCGAGTACTTACCGCTGCTACCGCAATGGCCGGTCAGATCGATGCTGCCAAACTTGCTTTGCAGGCGCTGCAGCGTGCCCAGCCCAATATTTCTCGGCGCTGGATTGCGGACCATATGCCCATCAAAGACGACGCCGAGCGTAAGCACTATTTGGAAGCATTTGGCCGTGCGGGCTTGAACTAGCGAGGGTCTCGACTGAAAATCTAGCGGCAAACGGCCAGCGGCCGCTTCGGCATCCGTTCGCGAAAATCAAGTCCATCTCAAGCAAATATCAGGACCCTCTCAAAGCGCGATGGCCACGTTTACGGCATTGTTGCGATGATCACGGGTTTCTTCGAAGCCGAAGTGAATAACGCATCGCGAAGGAGGATTAGGTATGCAGCCCACCACGCACTACGCTAAGAGCGGTGAGGTCCACATCGCCTACCAAGTATTTGGCGAGGGACCCGACCTTGTGATGGCGCCTGGTTTCGTCTCCCACATCGAAAACTATTGGGACGACCCGAGTTTTGCACGGTGGTTGAATAGATTGGGTAGCTTTTGTCGCGTCGTACTCTTCGATAAGCGTGGAACTGGCCTTTCCGATCGCGTGCCCAATCTGCCAGCCATGGACGAACGCATGGACGACGTTCGCGCCGTCATGGATGCGGTCAAGATCGAACGCGCTGCCCAGTTTGGCATTTCTGAAGGTGGCTCGCTCGCCGCGCTGTTTGCCGCTACTCATCCTGAGCGAACTCAGTCCCTCACTCTCTATGGCGCTTTTGCACGTTTCCGGCACTGGATACCGGATGATGAAGGGTTCGATTCCCTGATGACGTATATCGACGAACGTTGGGGCAGCGGCGAGAGCCTGCCAAATTTTGCTCCGACAAAGGCAAACGATTCCGCAATCCGGCAGTGGTGGGGTAAGTT
>JBARKD010000696.1:0-4960 GCA_049800615.1 Acidobacteriaceae bacterium
CCAAGCTGAAGAACCATTGGATTGCCGGCGTGACCATGACGATGAAGAACAACTTCGGCAACACGCCCTGTGCGCTGTATGGCGGGGACTGCGGCCCCAGCGGGAACGAGCGGCCGACGCAAGAGCGGGGGCCTGTGCTGCACAACGGAACGACGCCTGCGCCCTCTGGAGTAGATGCCGAGTTACATCCTGATTCGCCGCGTGATCCGGGCTATCGGGTTCCGCGCATTCTGACGGATCAGAACGGAATTCGGCCTATTGACATCGCGATCATCGATGGTGTCGAGACGGTGCGCGGAGGCGAAGGTCCTTGGCTTCCTGGTCTGGAAAAGATGACCCCGGGCGTAATCATCGCCGGCCGCAACGCCGTCAACGTGGACGCGGTCGGGATGGCCGTGATGGGCTACGATCCGTATGCGGAGCGCGGCACTTCCCCGTTCATCCGAGGCGATAACTCGCTACGTCTCGCGGAAGAAGCCGGGATAGGAACACGCGATCTGAAACGTATCGAGGTAGTCGGACTTTCGATCAAGGACGCTCATATCAACTTCGGCCCCGGCGCGGTTGGCAAGAAGATGAGCGAATTGAAGTCGTAGTTCGCGCCAAAGGCGAGACCACTGGGACCTTTCAAAGCGCCCATTCGTAAAGACGAGAGCGGACACTACAACCGCAGTATCAAAGACAACCCGGGGCTTCACGCCCGTTTGCGTGCCCACGAAACGGCGCTCGTGACATCCTTATCGTCAATTCCGAGCTGTGCGAGCCGGGCACGCACCTCATCGGCGCGGCTCTTTTGGAGCGGTCGCAGAACGATGGACACCCCATCGGTGCTCACCTCGAAATACTCAACTCCGGCGAAGTGGGCCACGACCTTCTTGGGAAGCGTGATCTGGTTTTTGCTGGTCTTCTTAGCGAGCACGAAACCCTCCTTTCACGGAAACAAGGAAATCTTACCGCTGATTGGCGCCACAGCGAACACATCCTGGCTGCCGCAAGCCTTGGAGCGTGATGGCAAAGGCTATATCTGCACGGGAAGAGACCTGACCACATGGTCTCTTGAGCGTAAGCCCTTTCCGCTTGAGACGAGCCTTCCTGGCATATTTTGTGGGGGCGACGTTCGTCGCGGTTCGATCAAGCGCGCAGCGAGCGGTGTGGGCGAGGCAGGATGTCGATCGCTTTCGTTCACCAATACCTGGCGCTCACCGGAAGTCACGACCTTACAAGCGCCTGATACGTCACGCAGGCCCTAAAAGAAGCCCGTCTACACCAACCGTGGACCTTTGTGAGTGGCTGGATTCTGCGGACAACGAGCGGTGCGGCAGTTGTTCCAGACACCTACAGGCTCCAGGCAGGTGATGCAGACGATACAACCCGCTTTCACTACCACCCGACGTTCCATGAAGCGAGATTAGAGCGAGCACCGACTGGCGGCAATGCACCGTCCGGGGAAGGGTATCCCAACATTAAAGGGATGACTGCCTGCCAGTTTCGTACGTTCACGCCGGATTGGCCTGCATCTTCCATTTTCGAACGTTCAGTCCGACGATCAGGAGCCAGAGCATGAGCAATCCTTCTCCTACGAAGCCGGAGATCACGTTGTAAGGTGATAGCTGGTCGGTGAGCGGTATGGCCAGATCGGTCAACCAGGCCAGGCCGCCAAGGGCCATCAACACGCCCAGCATTCGCGGGAGGAAGCCAGATCGGAAAACGAGAAAGCCGATCAGGAGACAATAGAGCCCGTGAAATATCAGGGCGACGTTCACGCCCCAGAGATGCCATTCAAGGGCTTCAAACGTCAGCCCGACGAGGTTAAAGAGCGTGGCGAGCAGAGCGAGGTTCTTGTTCACCGGCTTCAAGAGCTGATAGAGCAGCAGCGTCACAACGGCAAAGGCCGCCACCGGGAGAAGCCCTACTGCGTAGAGCAACTTGCCGCGAACGAAACCCTCGGCGAACCCGGCCGTCAGCACGGCGAGCAGATAAAACACCCCGGCAAGCCTGGCCTTAAGGAGCGGCGACGCTTCTGCAATCTGCCTCATCATGTTCCTTGTCAGCGCGAAATCGCCCGTCGAGCTAAAACTCTTCTGTGGATACGAGGATCGGGGCTAAAAGTTCCAACGATGGGCCCCGTCTCCCTGTGTCCAGAGTTTTGCAAGAGAAAATCCTGGGAGATTCTCTAGATTTAGGGTCCGAATAGGTTTAGCCTCAAACCCGTTTTCATGGAACCGGTTGGTCTACGAAAGGGCAGGGCGGCACCAGGCCGCCACGAACCATATGCCGACAAAACTCTCCTTTTCAGTTTTCCTCGCCGTACTGGCTACGCTGCTGCCCGCAGTTTCATTTGCAGCGCCAAAGGGAGTAGCGTTCTCGAGCGCTCCTGCGCAAATCGAGGCCTATGACTACGTGGAAATTTCCGCAACCATCGAATCTCCGGACGCGACTGATCCATTTGTAGACGCAACGTTCACCGGGACCTTCGAGGCGACCGACGGGAGCAGCCACGGGAACATCACGGGGTTCTGCGATGCCGCCGACGGCAGCGTTTTTCGCATTCGGTTTATGCCATCCCAGGCCGGCAGCTATAAGTACTCGGTTACCTATCGCCAAGGGACTTATCAGAAGACAGCGACGGGAACATTTCAGACGATCGATGGCCACAGAAAGGGCATGCTCCGGGATGACCCGCAATATCCGTGGCATTTTCTTTGGGAGGGAACCAAGGAACACTATTTCTTCAATGGAACCACAGCCTACTGGCTGGTTGGCTGGCGCGACGAGCACACGATTCAGTACAGCATTGACCGGCTTGCCCGCCTGAAGGTGAACAGGCTGCGGGTGACCATTGCCGGGCGGGAAAACATTTTTTTTGGTGAGCCCGTCATGGCCGGACCAAGCTGGAGCCTGCTTCCCACGGCATGGCCGGCAGAACACCCGGAGGATTTTACACACCCGGGCTTCGACTACTCCCGGTTCTACGTGTCCTATTGGCAAAAGTTTGATCGGATGGTGAAGTACGCGCGAGAGCGAGACATGATCATATCCGTCGTCTTCGACATGGGCGATAACGCCGTTCATCCTGTGGCCGGCAGCGAGGACGAACATCGCTTCATTCAATACGCCGTGGAGCGCTACGCAGCTTTCTCCAACGTTACCTGGGATCTTGGTGACGACCTCGATCACTATCGCGACGAGAAGTGGGCACACGAGACGGGGACGTTGGTTGAGCAGTGGGATCCATATCATCACCTGGCCACCAGCCATCCGACGCAAGACGTTCACCAGGACCGGGCATCAAGCTGGTTCGGCTTCACTTCGTACCAGGACTGGACCCGGGATCAGCATCGCCTGATGCTCGAGTCGCGGAAACTCCAGGAGGCAGCCGGACGCATTATTCCTCAGACGAACGAGGAATACGGCTACGAAGACCACTACCCAGGTTGGGCTGCCCCCGGCTCCGACTCCGCAGACGTTCTGCGCAGGACAGCATGGGACATTTACATGGCGGGTGGATACCAGACAGCCGGGGAGAGCGCTCGCCGTGGAACGAACGTCTGGCCTGACACGGGTGGCGGCTGGATGAGCGGACGTGGTGACGATACCCAGAGCATGTTTGTTGGGTACGGACATATTGTGGAGTTCTTCAGCAGCTTTGCGTGGTGGAAGACGAACCCTCACGATGAACTGGTGAACAATGGCAACTATTGCCTGGCGGATGTGGGGAAGACCTATGCGATCTACCTGCCGCGTGGGGGGAAGACCACCGTCCAATTAGGGCCGGGGACCTACCGCGCGGAATGGTTCGACGCAAACAGCGGGCGCCGCATCCCGGTGACGGAGGATGTAATGGGTCCTTCATGGACCTCGGGTGATCCGCCAGACGATTCCCAGTTTCGCGCTACTCACGATTGGGCGTTGCTTCTTCAATCAAAGTAGGTGCATATCCTGTCCTGCCTCTCCTGCCTGTCCTGGTAACACGATGGAACGTCCGGTCGCGGGCGGTTCTACACCATCGATGAACGCGGAAAATCCTACCGGGGACCGCACGGGGTAAAACTGCGCCCTGGCCATTCCGAGCTGTTTGTCAGGTCAGGCGTGATTCCTCCAGATCCAGTTCCCGCTCAATGCGGCGTAAAACCGTATCGCCGATGCGCCCCTCATCTCGCAGCCTGATGGCGGTCGCCCGTTCCACAGCTACTCCTTCCAGGAACAGGGTTCGGTGGCGCTCGAGGGCCGTTACATCCTTGGGGTTTGGATCCACCTTGAGGTTCGCCAGCCGGTGTCGGTAGTGATTGGCCAGGTCGTCATAGGTTTCCGCGGCTTCCTCACGATCCCGAAGTTTCGCGCTCTCCAGCTGATCTAATGCAGCCTGGGCCGCGATCCGCCGCGCCTCCAGTTCCTCGCAGTCCGGTCCCTGCGCACTGCCGAGGCCGAGCAAACGGATAAGAGGCGGCAGGGTCAGACCCTGGAGCACCAGGGTCACCAAAATCACGCAGAACGTTAAGCAGATAATCAACCCTCGGTGAGGGAAAGGCGATCCGTCACGCAACAAAGTGGGAAGTGCAAGAGCGGCGGCCAACGAAACCACGCCTCGCATGCCCGTCCACCCAATGACAAAAACTTGCCGAGGTTCCGGTGGCCCCTCCGTCTGATGGCCAAGCCGGGTGCGCAGGAAGTAAGAAAGATGGGCCCCTGGAAAAACCCACGCCAGCCGGAGCAGGATGAGGAGTAGGCTAAACACCGCGCCATAGATCACGATGGTCGACAACTGGTAGCTGCGAATCGAGTTTCGAATCGTAGGAAACTGAAGCCCGATCAGGACAAATACCAGCCCGTTCAAAATGAACACCAAGGATTCCCACACAGACCCCAAGCCAATACGAACCGATGGCGAGAACAGTTGGGCGCTCCGACGCGAGAGAAACAATCCGCAGCTGACGACTGCCAGCACGCCGGAAGCATGAAC
>JBARKD010000697.1:0-2820 GCA_049800615.1 Acidobacteriaceae bacterium
TCTCACGCCACCGTCGGATTTCACGGGGAGACACCTCACAGAGAACGCCTCTTCGGGATCACGTGAACGCACACGGGCCAGGGATCCTTCGACGGCGTAGCTGCTTCGCTTCGCTCACCAGCTATTCCGCTCAGGATGACAGGAGGAAGATATCGGCTGGGAACTAGCGCTTCTTTCCCGGCTGCGCGGCTGGCACGACCATCGGTCTGCGCACGGGCACGATCGCGCCTTTTGCCGGATCGGCGGCGGCGTGGGCGCGAGTGAGCACTTCTTCTTGAATGTACTGCACGAACTCCTGAATCTGGCGTTGCATTTCTTCCATGCGCTCGCGCATTTGCAGAATAATCGCCATGCCGCTAATGTTTACTCCGAGATCGCGCGCCAGCGACAGGATAAATTCCAGCCGCTGCAGATCCTCATCCGTGTAGAGGCGCGTGTTGCCTTCGGTGCGCGAAGGCTTGAGCAGTCCCTCGCGCTCGTACAGGCGCAAAGTTTGAGGATGGATGCCGTACATCTCGGCGACGGCGGAAATCATGTAGGCGCCTTTCGATTTCCGTTTAGTCATAGGTCTCCTTCGGTTGATTCTAGAGCAGGATAGATTTTCTTCCTAATTTCACCAGGGCAGAATTGCGCCAAACTCTTGAGCGCTCGAGGCATCCCATACCCGGAGGTTTTTATTCATGGATCAAAATGATGCGATCAGCGTTATCGAAACTCTCATTGAAACGTGCAAAGACGGACAGAAGGGTTATCAGGACGCCGCTTCTCACGTGAAGCGGAGTGACTTGAAAGCCTATTTTAACGAGCAGAGCCTTGAACGATCTGGCTTTGCCGGCGAGCTGGAGGCGGAGCTAATCCGCCTGGGCAAGCCGGACAAGAAGGTATCCGGGTCTGTCTCCGGAACGCTTCGTCGTGCCTGGATTGATACCAAAGTCAGCCTGGGCGGCGGCGACAAGACAATTCTGGAATCAGTTGAAGCCGGCGAGGACAAGGCCAAAGAGGCCTACCAGAAGGCGGTCACGGCTGATTTGCCGGAAAATGTCGCTCAGATTGTTCGGCGGCAGGCGGCCAGCGTGCAAGCAGCTCACGACAAGGTGAAGAGCTTGCGCGATGCGGCGAAGGCCGCAGCTTAGCTAACAAATTCGCGACACAGCAAGGCGGACCGGGATTATTCCGGTCCGTTTTTTTTTGGCAAGCATTTGCGGAGACACCTTCGCCAGAGAGCCGCTTCCCAACACGGGTTGTATCGCCTTCTGTCGTCCTGAGCGGAGTGCGGCCTCGCGAGAGCCGCTCACCCGATGGTGCCGGCGTAAGGACGCGAGGCGGTGCCACGAGAGCAGCCGGGAGCTCCTTGAGAAGCCCTTGCTGGTTTAGCGGGCATGGGATCTTTCGACTCCGTTTCCCTGCGCTTCGCGCAGCGAAACTCCGCTCAAGATGACAGGCCAGGGTTTTGTGCGTTTATGCCACGGGCTGCGGTCGTTCCTCGCGTGCCGCCCATCCAGCCGGCTTCAGCAGACGATTGACCGCGTACGCCACGAACCCTGCCGCGATCAGGATCATGCCGAACTCGAAGGAACTCATGTTCCAGACCTGTTCATGCTCGCTGCGGATGATAGAAAAGCCCAGCAGCAGCATGGGTGGGATGCCGATGGCAATCGCTCCAAACAGCCCGCCAGGAACCCGGAACGGACGCGGCAGATCCGGCTCCCGGAAGCGCAACACAGCCAACGCCATAAATTCCAGCAGCAGGCTAAAGCCGTAAAGAAGAATGTCGAGCGTGACTAGGCGGGCAAAGCCTAAACCGAGGCACATCGCCCATCCCATGGCCAGCGCGATGATCGCGACCCACGGGGCGCGCGATTTTTTCTGCAGCTTGCCGAAGATGCTGGGCAGCATTCCATCCTGAGCCATCGCCAGCGGCAGGCGGGAGTAGCTCATCACCAGGGCATTGAACATGCCGAAGGCGCTGATGATCCCGCCGAGGACAACGCCGACGCGCAGCAGCGGACCGCCCAGCAGGCCGGCGATGTCGGCCCACGATCCGGTTTCCCAGGCAGTGGCCTTCAGCCCGGTCATCCACATCGCGGCGAAAGGAAGCACGTAGCTCAAGGCAACAATCACCACTGCAACCAGCATTGCCCGCGGATAGGTCCGCTGCGGACGCTCTACTTCGGTAGCGATAGTCGAAGCGTTGTCCCATCCCATGTAGTTCCACATGCAGATCAGCAGGCCGCCGAGAATATCGACGGTGGAAGTAGTCGGCTTGGTTACAGCATTCGCAAGCGCGCCGATCTTAAATGGAGCCAACACCACAATCGCCACAAACGGCGCAGACAGGGCGAAGAACAGCCACAATGACGTAAGCGACACCACCTTGACGCCGGCGATATTCAAAATCGCACACGCGATCACCACCGCCAGCGCGACCCACCATCCCCGGTTGTTTACCTGAAACCAGGGAAACATGCGCGTAAGGTAAGCCACGAACAAAGTCGGATAGATCGCCATGTCGAAAATGGAGGCGACCAGCGAAAGCCATGCCTCCTGAAATCCCCAGAAATTTCCCATGGCACGGCGCACCCAGGCGTAGTAGCCGCCTTCGTAGGGCAGCGCGCTCGAAAGCTCGCCAATCATGAAAGCCGTGGGCAGGCTCCAGAGCAGGGGCGTGAGCAGCAGAATCAGGATCGCGCGTCCGTAGCCGGCGCCGTGCACGATGTCTTCGGTGCCGTAGGTCCCGCCTGAGACCATAAAGAAGGTGGCGGCGACCAGAGGCCATAGGGTAAGCCGAACGAAAGTTTTCCTGGCGATCGGGTTCCGCTT
>JBARKD010000698.1:0-4051 GCA_049800615.1 Acidobacteriaceae bacterium
GTCACCATGTCGCGCAACACCCGGCCTACAAAGACCGACGTCAAAAATGGGACGACCCTCATCTCGAATACCCCAGCCGCGAAGACGAACAGTTTCCAGGGCGTGGGCGGGGGCAGGATGGAGGGAATCATCATGGCCAGGAATTCCTGCTTTTCGAAGCGGTCCCGCAACTGTTCGAATCGCGCGCGATCGATCCGTTTCATCAGGAAGAGCTCACCCCCCGCCCGGCCCAGCAAGAAGGGAACCAGGCCGCCTATCGCGGATCCGGCCGCGGCCACGAGGACGTAGAGGTAGAAATGTTTCTTGTCCGCCCAGACATATCCCGCAATGATCAAGTCCAAGGGAACAGGAAAGGCGGCAGCGTCCAGAAGGGCGATGCAACCTGCGCCCCAGAAGCCGAGCGGCTTCAATAGCACCAGGAGCCAAATTTTGTACTTGTTAAACAGTAGGAGGAGTTTCTTCAAAGATCCGACCCGATGGTTAGATGCTCGTCGTGCTGGGTCGCTAATCCCTTGAGCACCGTCAAAGCGTGTGGAATGAGAGGGAGAACGGCTTCAAGTGAAGTCTTGGCGCCGCGCGGGCTGCCCGGGACATTTACGATCAGCGATCGCCCGCGGGTACCGGCCAGGGACCGGCTCAACGAGGCGAACTGTGTATGCTTCCGGCCTTCGGTGCGCATCAATTCGGCGAATCCATCCAGCAACCGTTCGCAGACCGCTCTGGTGGCCTCGGGAGTCACGTCGCGCGGTCCCACTCCCGTCCCGCCCGTCGTTACCACCAGGCTCGCCACCTCGCACTGTTGCCGCAATGCGACTTCAATCTCCTCTTGCTCGTCTGGTACAAGCAGATGGCTTATAATCTGGAACCCGTTTGCTTGCAACAGTTCGGAGACAACGCGACCGGAAACATCGACCCGTTCCCCGCGAAAGCCGGAGTCGCTCACGGTAATGACAGCGGCGCGCATCTCACGATTGTAAGGTCTCTTTATGAATGCCAGTTCTCCGGACCAAGCGAAGAATGAGAGAATGGCGAAACGTGTGCAGTCTTAACCGGTCGATCGTTTCCGCCCGGATTGCACCTTTTGCTGCCGGCCGATGCCCTTAACCGAAACGCCAACCAGTCCTCCCGGTAAGCCGCCGGTCCCCTTCTCCCGGCGTAAGCGAGTTCGCTACGAGGACCTGGGCGCCGATGAACTCCTGCACCTGATCGACAGGCTCGAAGATGAGCGCTCCCGTGCTCTGCGCCGCGAAGGTATTTGGATTTCGGTCATTGCTCACCTGGTTCTCTTCTGGTTCCTGTTTTATGGGCCAAAATTCCGCAGCCACCAGCCGCATGTGGTCAATCCCAATGATTTGAAGCAAAAGGATTTGACCTTCCTGAACCTGCCCCCCGACGCCCAGAAGCAGGTTAAGCCTCCGAAAGAGGCCCCGCAGTCGGACAAGAACCGTATCGCCCAGGCGCGGAAGCCCACAATCGACAAAAAAACCTTACAGCAGCTCGAGGCCATGAAGCGTGCCGGCCCACCGTCTCCGCTTCCACCTCAGCCCACGCCCCAACCGGTTCAGCCTGCGCCGCCGCAACAGGCGCAGGGACAGCCCTCTGCCCCGGCGCCTCCGCCCCCACCGGCCCCGCAACAGCAGTCTTTGCTCAACGAGCCCAAGCCCGCGCCCGCTCGGCCTAGTTTCGATACCGGCCAGCAAACTGCGGGAGACGCCATTCGCCAGGCTGAACGCGATGCCGCCCGTGGCGGCCCTTCTGGTGATTACGGCCAGAATGCTCCTTCGCAGCACCCGGCCATGGGTGTCGGCCCGGAAATCCTCAGCGACACGCTGGGCGTCGACTTCGGCCCCTACATGCGAAGAGTGATACAGGCCACCTATCACAGTTGGATTCCTCTCATTCCCGAGTCGGCGCGCCCACCTCTCGATAAACAGGGGCGCGTTGGCGTACGGTTTAAGATTTACCCCGACGGGAGCGTCAAGCAGATGATCCTGGAGTTTCCCTCTGGCGATGTGGCCCTCGATCGCGCAGCCTGGGGCGGGATTACCGGAGCTTCTCCTTATCCTGTGCTGCCCAAGGAATTCAAGGGACCTTACCTCGAGCTGCGTTTCGGTTTTTACTACAACCTTGATCCGGATAAGTTCCGCTGAGCTCCTGGCTGAATCGAAAGAGCTGCACTGTGCCAGCCGATCCCGAACTTCGTAAGCGTCAGGTCTACGGCCTGTTGATCGTGGCCGCCCTTCTCCTGCTTGCGGGTGTTAGCCGTTCCTCATTCCACAACCTGTTTCCCCCTGGCTGGTGGAGAGTTTGGTGAGTTCAGAAGCCCCGCTGCCGTTGCTGGTCGTAATCCTTGGTCCGACTGCCAGCGGTAAAACCGCTCTCTCGGTAGCGCTGGCCGAGCGGTTTGGCGGTGAGATTGTCAGCTGCGACTCGGTAGCGGTTTATCACGGCCTGGAAATTGGGTCGGCCAAGCCATCCCCGGATCAACGGCTGCGGATACCCCATCATCTTGTCGACGTGGCCACTCCGAACGCGCTATACACCGCGGGCGACTACTCGCGGGATGCGCGGTCGGCGATCGCCGCAATCGCTGGCCGGGGCGCCCTCCCCATTGTGACCGGAGGCAGCGGCCTCTACCTTCGTGCGCTGCTGCAGGGTTTATTTCCTGGTCCTAAGCGCTCGCAAGTCTTGCGCGATCGCCTGGCAAGCAGGGCAGTCACGCGGGGGCCAAATAGTTTGCACCGCATCCTCACGCGCCTTGATCCCGCCTCGGCGGCTCGCATTCATGCCAACGATTTAGCCAAGGTAATCCGCGCTGTCGAAGTTACGCTGTCTTCTTCCCAACCCATGTCGGAAGCCTGGCAGGAAGGACGCGTAGGCCTGACCGGTTATCGCATATTGCGCATCGGGCTCGATCCGGAACGTCAGCAGCTATACGCGCGCATCAATGCAAGGGCCCAGGAAATGTTTGCCCGCGGCCTGGTGGAAGAAACAGAACAACTCATCGCCCGCTATGGCCGTACGCCGGTGCTATCCTCTTTGGGGTACCGTCAGGCCAGCCAGTTATTGGATGGCACGCTTACCCTGGGCGAAGCGATTGCGGCTGCGAGCCAGGGGCATCGCAACTATGCCAAGCGCCAGCTCACGTGGTTTCGCCGTGAGGCTGAAGTTTGTTGGCTGCATGGTTTTGGAGACGATCATTTCGTCCGTCTCGAGGCTGAGCGGCTGGTTCACGAGGCAAAATCGTAACGCGATGTGCCGTCCCCGGCTACAATGAGTCAAAGAAATAGAGAACCTTTCAAGGATGTGCGGTTGAGCGTAGTCAGGTTGTTCGTCGGGAAGGGCAAGTGCGCCATCGGCTGTTGGATGTTGTTTCTGGGCATGATCGCGGGGGCGGCGGCGGAGAACCCCGCAGCTACTCGAACCAGCTTGAATGTGAGTACCGATAGTTCTGGTCCGCGCACCCGGGCAACCTTGACCGCCCATGTCGATACGGATGTTGCCGGCACGCCCTCCGGAGTGGTGAATTTTCGTTCCGGGGATACCGATCTCGGCTCAGCAGTTGTGGATAGTGAAGGCAATGCCTCGTTGCAGACGGACATTCTTTCCGCGGGCCGTCATGAGATCGTTGCCGTCTATCAGGGGCAAAACCACTTTCTCAGCTCGACCTCAAGCCCCGAGCTGATGCAGGCCAATGTTTCGACGGTGGCCGGGTATACGGTTTCCGCTACTCCCACCTCGCTATCGGCGGCGGTGGGTGGTTTCGTAAACAGCGTGATAACGGTCACGCCCAACAATGGTTTTAGCGGCTACATCGCTCTTTCCTGTACTGGTTTGCCGGTCAACACAACCTGCAACTTTACTCCGACAAGCGTGCCGGCGATCTGTACCACCAGCGCCAGCGGAACCGAAACCTGCACACCTGGAACCAGCGTGATGCAGATCCAGACGCAATCGCCTTCGCCCAGGGCCAGCCGTGGCGGAGATCAAGGGGGCATGTCGCGTTACGCTTTTGCCTTCCCGATGCTCTTCGGTTTGGCTGGTCTCGGTG
>JBARKD010000699.1:0-4637 GCA_049800615.1 Acidobacteriaceae bacterium
GCTTCGGCTTACTACTGAGCATCCCCGATGCGCTCATCACAAAAGCCTACGGGCCAATCATCGGCATGGGCGCTATCGGCGGGACGACTATTGGAGTAATCGTCGGGCGATTCGGGCACTAAATTCAAACTGTAACAGCACCTCGGCAGCCAGCCTTGGAACCACAGGCTATTCACGACTGATGCAGGTTTGGCGCAGCAGAGGCCATTCGAGAAGAAACCAATTCGTTTTCCAAAGAGACACCATCCCTAAGCCTTCGGCTTAGGTTGGTGCGGAGCGTCCAGGGACGGGCGAACGCTGCTCGCACGAAATCGAACAGTATTCGAGTCTGTTCGGATTGTGTCCGATTCCCATTCGACCTAACATGATTGATCGTTACTGCCGCTTTATATTACTCAACTGCAGCCGAAACCAGCCCCTGTTTCTTTACCAATTGACATGCTTACGCAATATGCGTAATAATATACGCAATATGCGTAACCCTTCCGTGCTAACCGCGTTGTTCCCACATGTACGGCAAGGTGTGCTCGCGGCTACGCTCGGCCAGCCAGACAAGTGGTGGTATCTTTCGGAACTTGCTGACCATCTGGGCACGACCCCATCGAGCCTTCAGCGGGAGCTGTCATCCTTGGTGGCAAGCGGAATACTGTTGCATCGTCGCGAAGGCACTAGGGCTTATGTTAGGGCCGAGACCCAGTCCCCGGTGTTCCGAGACCTGCAGCAGCTCTTCGAAAAAACCGCAGGACTTGCCCCCATCTTGGAGCAGATACTAAAACCGTTTGGGAAAAAGATTCAGTGTGCTTTTATATATGGCTCCGTGGCGCGGAGCCGGGAACATGCGACTAGTGACGTGGATGTGATGGTCATTGGCAGCGCAGGCCTCGCTGATCTGTCTCCGGCGCTCCGCAAGGCGGAGGAGCGCCTCGGAAGAGAGGTCAACGTCACCGCCTATTCACTAGAGGAGTTCCGGGAGAAAATCAAATCGCGCGACCATTTTATTGCCGCCATTTTGCGAGGGCGAAAACAGTTTGTGAAAGGGGGTCAGAGTGACCTGGACGAAATTGTTGGCAAATAAGGAAGCCCAGAGACACAAGACCTCCAAGAAGGAACTGGACAACATGCGGGCGCTGATCGCCCGCGATCTCACAGACGCCGGCATTGCCGGCCTTTCGGCAGACCGGAGATTCGCGACTGCTTACAATGCAGCACTCCAGGCCGCGAATATGGCCATCGCCTGCGCCGGGTATCGGATCATGAGCAAGGTCGGACATCACCGTGTGTCGTTAGAAAGCACGAAACTTGTATTGGGCAAACCCGCGCACAAATACGCCGACTATTTTGAAACCTGTCGGCGAAAGCGAAATACTATTGACTACACCTTCTCCAATGTTGCGACGGAGACCGAAGCGAAGGAGATCGTTGTCCAGGCCTCTCAGTTTTACGGCGAAGTCGAAGACTGGATCACGAAAAACCACCCTTTATTGAAAATGTAGGAGTCCGAACGCGATCTGAACTTTAGCGCCGTCGACGGGCGCCAGTCGCGTGGCCGCCACTCGATGTTCTTACATCCTCGTTTCCGTCGTTACCGGATAGTCTCTATACTCCATGGTTTCGTTCGGGCCTAAGGCTCTCCTGTGCTGTGCTTTGCGAGTTTGGTACAGATCGTGCTTGGGACATGGAGGCGCTGCTCCGCGAATGACGCAATGGCAAGTTCTTCATGTGCTTGCCCAGCGAACAATCGGAGGAGGATCATGCCGAGAAGACCCCTAGTCCTATGTGTCGATGATGAATGGAATGGCCTTGAAGGTCGCAAGATGCTGTTGGAGGAAGCTAGGTGCCGGGTCTTGGTCGCCACCAGCGGCGTAGACGCTTTGCAGCTGTTTGCCTCCCATCCTGTAGATTTGGTGCTCCTCGACTATCACATGCCTGGAATGAATGGGGATGTCGTCGCAGCGCACATGAAAGCTTGCCAACCCGATGTTCCAATCGCTCTGCTGTCCGCAGATGAGGGGCTACCAGAGAGCGCCCTGAAATGGGTAGATGCGTTTGTGTCCAAGAGCGAGTCGCCCGCGAACCTGGTACAGATCGTCGAGCATTTGCTGGATCTGCGTTTTCTATTTATGCCTCTCGATGGTTTAACCGGCGGCCGAGGAAGACGCGCGGCATAAGCCATAAGAGCGCGATGCAGGACTGGTGTCGAGTTCCCAACAGCACTCGAAGGCTCCACTGTTGATGTGTAAATTCAGTCTCGAACGTCTCCGGTGTTTGCTAAATCAGCGCGCGAGGACTTTTGTCGTTCGAAGGGGTCGAAATTTCGTGCTCGGCATCTCTACGACTCGTGCATCAGTCGGAAAACAAAGGGTTTTAATAAAGTGGCACGGTTCTTGCAGTCACAACAGTGGTTCGCTGCTTCGTATTTTGCAAGAGCGCGAAAGAGAGGTGCGACCAGTGAAAAGCGAATACGACTTGAATTCTGCGATTACGTTTCTCTTAGTTGGCCTAGGCATCGGATCAGTCTTGGCTATGCTCTTCGATCCGAAACAGATGGTCACGCTTGAGGGAATCAAGCGAGACAAGGGAATCGATAGTTGGCGCACTGCAAGGTTGCACCAACAAGAGGAGGAAAAGGAACGAGTTGCGTGAGTTACGAGTTATGGAGGTCAGTATGAAAAAAGCACTCCGAAGTTTCGATCCATTACTGTGGGTAGTGCTCTTGGTTTGTGCCTTGCCTCTACCCGCTTCGATGTACGCTGAAAACGATGTGATGGGAGAGATTCAATTTGAAGGGAAATCCCATGTCGAAAAGACTTCTGGGGTCTGGGTTGACGGACAGTACGTCGGCTATCTGAAAGAACTCAAGGGATCGAAGAAGGTTCTTCTTCTCTTCTTCTACCTGGCGAACACGTAATTAGCGTGCGTCAGGACGGCTACCAAGACTTCACAGAACGAATTCTTGTCCAGCCCGGACAGAAGGAGCTCGTTCGCGTGGCCATGGAGAAGGCTGCTACGGGACCGCTTCCTGACGTGCCAGCCACGGTGAAGATAGCGGTCAACCCTTCGAGGGCCGCGGTTTTCTTGGACGGCCTTTTCGTGGGACACGTCGGGGAGTTTGAGGGCCTGGGTCGAGGGATGCTAGTGGCGCCGGGAACACATCAGATCAGAATCGCTCTTCCTGGCTACCAAACTTTTGAGACGGACATCAATCCGCTCGCTAATCAGAATGTTGAAATTAAGACCGATTTGGTCAAGAATGGCACTCCTCCGGCAGGGCCTCTAGTCAAGACGGAAACAAGTGCCGCCACACCGCCGTCTGACGTTCGTGACGCGCCTCCACAGCGTTGAGACGCAGGCGAGGTAAATCGGCGATGTTCGCGAGGACCGAGTGGAAACTGCCATAACTGGCGGAAGGGCGCATTTGCGCATTCGGCCTCTTTGCGCCGAACAGGCGACACTCTTTTAAAGCTGACGCTCGATCTATCGGATTGCTACCTCGGCGGCTTCTTTTCCTCCTTCGGTGCTGTTGCCGGCTTGCTCTCGGCGCGAAGGGCGCTTTGATGCTCAGGTTTCGACGCGCTTTGATGCTCAGGTTTCCGCGCGCCTTCATTGTGCGCGGCAGTCTGATGCGTAGCGGCGGGTTTGGACTCCGTTTTTGGCGCCTGTGCCCGTTCGGTCTTTGCGGGCTTGGATGGCTTGGATTCAGCCTTCGGCGTACTTTCCTTATGCGTAGCAGCGGGTTTGGCTTCAGTTTTTGGCGCTTTCGCGTGTTCGGTTGTTGCGGGCTTCGATTCGGTTTTCGCAAGCTTGGATTCTGTCTTGGGCGTGCTTTCCTTGTGCGTAGTAGCGGGTTTAGCTTCGGTGTGTGACGCCTTCGCGTGTTCGGTTGCCGCGGGCTTCGATGGCTTGGGTTCGGTCTTAGACGTACTCTCCTTATGGGGAGATGCCGATTTGGTTTCTGTATGTGACTCCTTCGCATGTTCTGTCGTCGCGGGCTTGGCTGGTTTGGATTCAGTCTTAGCCGCGCTTTCACGATGCGTAGTGGTTGGCTTGGATTCCGTGCGCGGCGCCTTTGCATGTTCGGTGGTTGCGGCGCGGGACGGCTTGGAGCTCTTAGATGCGCTCTCATGCTTCGCACTCTCACCCTTTGTCGCAGTGCCTTTGTACGTGCCTCCACTTCGAGCCGCTACTACTCCAGTCTTGAAATCTCCGGCTCTTGAGGTTGCCGCTACGGGCGGCTTTCCGTGATTTACCGACGCTCGCAGGCTGCGGTCGGCCGCGGCGGCTTGCAGATGTTTGGTTTGCTCGGCCGTGGGCGGGATGTGTCGTTCGCTCGCGTATTTTTCTTGTTCGGGTGTCGGTCTCGCAGTGGTTCCACCCTGGCCGCCGTTATAGCTGACGCGGCTTACGTTCACGTTGTTAACGACCGTCTTCGTATACGTGTTATGGATGATCGTGGTGTTTACGTTCATGACCGAGGTGTTGTAGAAAAAGTTTCCGCCTTGCCAATATCCGCCCTCGAAGCCGGTGCCAATGTATCCGAATCCGTAGTAGACGCCGCCATAGAAGCCGATATTTGCTCCCCAATAGCCTGCGTGCCAGAGATAGGCGCCGTCGCCCCAGCCCCAATATCCAGGAGTCCA
>JBARKD010000700.1:0-2250 GCA_049800615.1 Acidobacteriaceae bacterium
GTCGGTACAGATCGTCGAACTACTGCGGTCGATCGTGGTGACGATAGACCCCGACAACTGGCCTTCGCTCGAAATGCTGCTTGAGGTGGCCGATAGTTCCATCACCTATCGTTCACGCTATTTCACCATTCTGCAGGCCGCACCGGTGGTCGATCTGCTCATGAATGACGAAGCCAATCCACGCTCTCTTGCCTTCCAGCTCAAGGATCTTGCTCGGCACTGCGGCGGGCTCTCCGGCATGCCCTCCGGATCGGATTGGCCGGTTTTGAAGCAAAGGCAAATGGAGGCCGCTGCAGCTCGTCTCCTCCACGCCGACGTTGAATCCCTCTGCGAGACCCGAACCGGCAGCAACCGCCTCCGCCTGGATAGCCTCCTCGAGGACCTGGGGGCCGCCCTGCCCGCATTCGCACAGGCCATCTCCAACACCTATTTCAGCCACGCCCAAATGGAGCGAGCGACCTGACTGCCACCTTTCACTTTTCCGTGAAGCGAGCGTCCAAAGAAAGGCGAGAACGATGCTTTATCGGGTACGGCACCAAACCATCTATGACTACATAGAGCCAGTTTCGGTCTCCCATCACGTAGTCCGCCTGACCCCACGCGATCTTCGCGGGCAGAAACGCCGCTCCATGGAACTATCCGTTTGGCCCCAGCCGCCTTTTCATCCTGCCACCCATGTCGACTACTTCGGCAACACCGTTACCTCCTTCACCTTGCCCGAGTCACACAGCCGGATGAGCGTGGAGGCGAGCAGCGAACTGGAAGTGCAAACCTTAGCCCATCCGGTATTCTCCACATCTCCTGCCTGGGAAACCGTGCGGGACGCGGTCCATTCCGACCAGACCCAGGAAGGGTTAGAGGCTTACCAGTTCGTCTTTGACTCCATCCGTGTCTCCGCCAAGCCCGACTTGGCCGCCTATGCCAGCGAGTCTTTTCCCCACCAACGTCCGCTGCTCGAGGCAGTTTTCGATCTCACCACCCGCATCCATCAGGATTTCCGCTTTGACGCCAAGGCCACCGAGGTGACCACGCCGGTCGAAACCTTCTTTGAAAAACGCCGCGGAGTTTGCCAGGACTTTTCCCATCTGCAAATCGCCTGTATGCGATCGTTGGGGTTGCCGGCGAGGTATGTCAGTGGATATCTCCGTACCATTCCCCCAGCCGGCCGCCCGCGCCTGGTGGGAGCCGACGCCTCCCACGCCTGGTGTGCGGCCTGGTGTCCCGGCTTCGGCTGGGTGGACTTCGACCCCACCAACAACTGTGTGCCTTCCGACGGCCACATCACGCTGGCGTGGGGCCGGGATTACAGCGATGTCAGCCCCATTCGCGGAGTTTTGCTCGGCGGCGCCAAACACAGTCTGAAGGTCGGAGTCGATGTAATGCCGCTGGAGTGACCTTACGGTAGTCGCGCGTAGCCAAGCCATGAAAGACTGGAACCACCCGCGAGAATTCTCGCTTGGAGAGATCGAAGTGAAGTTCAAAGCCCTGTTGTCCTTGCTTGTCCTGTTTTCCGCGAGTGCATCCCGTTTACATGCCGCGGACCCCAGTAACGTGACCCGCGCCACGCTGTCTAACGGTTTGCAGGTCGTCATCGTCCGCAATGCGCTGGCCCCCGTGGTCACAGTCGAGCTGAACTTCAAGGTTGGTGGGGATGAGACGCCTCCGGGCTTCCCAGGTTCGGCCCACGCCGAGGAACACATGGCCTTTCGCGGCTGCACCGGCATGACCGCGGATCAAACCGCCGCCATCTATGCCCAAGTGGGTGGCCGCGACAATGCCGACACGCAGCAAAATATCACTCAATATTTCACCACCGTTCCCGCCGCCGATCTCGACGTGGCGCTCCAGGCCCAGGCGTCCTGCCTGCGCGGCGTCGATGACTCCGAGGAAGAGTGGGTGCACGAGCGGGGCGCTATCGAACAGGAAGTCTCCCGCGACCTTTCCAATCCCACCTACAAATTTATCGATCGCCTGAACGGCGATATGTTTGCGGGCACGCCGTATGCGCACGATCCCCTGGGCACCAGACCCTCCTTCGAGGCCACCACTGGCGCCATGCTCAAGGATTTCTACAAGAAGTGGTACACCCCCGGCAACGCCATCCTGGTGATCGTGGGCGACGTGGATGCAACCGCCACCATCGCCAAGGTCAAGCAACTCTTCGGTGACATTGCGAACCATCCCATCCCCGAGCACCCGGCCGTCAACCTGACCCCGGTGAAGCCGGAGACCTTCACCCTCGACAGCAAT
>JBARKD010000701.1:0-3687 GCA_049800615.1 Acidobacteriaceae bacterium
ACGTACAGGATTCGGCGTAGACGTCCATCGCCGCTCTTGATTTACCCCCCCTCCCGGACGCTCCTACCGGAGATAGATGTAAGTGAAAAGCCAATTCTGTCCGGCTGCACTGACACTCTCCCTCCGATTGTTGTTCGGTGGAGAGTAAACTTACGGTGCCCTACTTCGCGGAGCAAGCCGGCAAATAGTTCAGCGAAGCAAGCTGCAGGAACGATCCATAGTCTCTTCGTGAATTTTTGTGACGATTGGGACATCGTGGTTCATCGAATTCATGTAGCGGGTGGACGGATCGGCAATTACCGATCAAGAATCCGGAGCTGGCATTCATGGCAGACGTCCTAAATCCTGAACAAACCGAGAGCACTCACCTGAACACGGAATCGCAAACCCCAACGCTTGAAGCACCGGCGGATCAATTTGATTCGTCTGAAGAATTAACCACCATCCCGCAGAATGTAACTCCGGATGCACCGCATCGCGTTGTCGACCCGAAGCCCATCGCGTCTCTTTCCGGGACAGATGAAGCGGAACTGGGCGGCATGGAAGACTTCGCCGCCGCATTGGAATCCTTCGATCGCGAGCAAGCCGCCGAAGCCGCGTCACAGGCCTACGACGACAACGTCGTCACCGGTACTGTGATCAAGCTGACGGATAAACACGTCGTAGTAGACGTGGGGTTGAAGTCTGAAGGCCTGATTCCGCTGGAGCAGGTGCTGGACCACACCGGCCAACCCAAGCTGAAGGCCGGGGACCCAGTGGAAGTGGTGGTGGAGCGGGAAGAAGCCGAGGGAGGCTTCCTGCTGAGCTATGACAAGGCCCAGCGGCACCGGGTTTGGGATGCAATTGAACGTGCGGCCAACGAGAAAACTCCGGTTCTGGGCACGGTGTTGGGAAGAGTCAAGGGTGGCCTCACGGTCGACATCGGGATTAAGGCATTTTTGCCCGGTTCGCAGCTGGAGATCAGGCCTGTCCGTAATCTCGACGGCTACATTGGCCAGCAGATCGAAGTCCGCGTCATCAAACTGAACAAAAAGCGCGGCAATGTCGTGGTCTCCCGTAAAGAACTGCTCGAGGAAGAGCAGACCAATAAGCGCAGCACGACCCTCGAACACCTCGAGGAGGGCGCTATTCTGACGGGCACAGTTAAGAATCTGACGGACTATGGCGCGTTTGTGGATCTGGGCGGTATCGATGGCCTGCTGCATATCACAGACATGTCGTGGGGACGCCTTACTCATCCTCGTGATCTGGTCAATGTCGGTGACGAGATCCAGGTGAAGGTGCTCAAGTTCGACCGGGACAAGCAACGGGTTTCGCTAGGCTTCAAGCAACTGACACCTGATCCCTGGCTGGATGCGGTGGAGCGTTATCCCATTGGCGCCCATGTGCGTGGCCGCGTGCTCAGCGTGACGGATTATGGCGCGTTTGTCGAACTGGAACAGGGCATCGAGGGCTTGGTGCATGTTTCTGAGATGACCTGGTCCAAACGCATGAAGCATCCCTCCAAGCTGGTTAAGCCCGGCGACGAGGTGGAGACGGTTGTCCTCAGCGTGAACCCCAATGATCGCCGCATATCTCTGGGCATGAAGCAATTGCTTGAGAACCCGTGGGAGCATCTCTCGCAGCGGTATCCCACCGGCACGGTCGTGGAAGGCCGGGTCCGTAATCTCACCGACTTCGGCGCCTTCATTGAGATTGAAGACGGCATCGACGGGCTGGTACACGTAAGCAATCTGAGCTGGACAAAGCGAGTCAAGCATCCTTCTGAAATTCTCAAGAAGGGGGAAAAAGTCCGCGCGGTCGTGCTCGGGGTGGAAGCGGAGAGCCGTCGTCTCTCGCTTGGAATCAAGCAGCTTCAACCCGATGTGTGGGAAACCTTCTTTGCCCAGCACCGCGTCGGTGACGTGGTCAAAGGCAAGGTATTGCGCACCGCACAGTTTGGCGCCTTCATCGAAATCGCTGAAGGGGTTGAAGGCTTGTGCCACGTTTCAGAGGCTGTGGATGGCCACGGCGCCCCCGTTAAGCTCGAAGCCGGTCAGGAACACGACTTCAAAATCATCAAGATGAATCAGGATGAAAAGAAGGTGGGTCTCAGCCTGCGCGCCGTCGGCGAAGAAGCCAGCCGGGCTGACGTGGAAGCTTACAAGCAGCCAGTCTCCAGCTCTACCACCACCTTGGGAGATCTGGTCAACTGGAAGCGCCTCGAACACGAGTAAACCTCGTGTTCGTAGGCGCTGTGCCTACTTCGCGGTATCGATTTTCAGGTCAAAATTGAATTGCTTCTTGCTGTCGAAAGAGCTGATGGCTCTGGTTTTCGACTTGTGACCATGAAATTCCGCCCAAATCTGATAATCGACATCTGAGCTTAACTGGCCGAATCGGTAGTGTCCGTCGTCCGTTTGCGTTATAAAGGTCCTGACTTCCAGGGTCTTCTGATCCTGCAAATAGACCACGGCATTAGGCTGGAGCTGATTGTCGGAATTCGTCACGTTGCCTTGAACCACCCGCACCGATTGTGCCAGGCTCTGGCCCCCAAACGATGCCGGGGCTACACATGCAAGCAGCAGCAGGAGAA
This sequence comes from Acidobacteriaceae bacterium, assembly GCA_049800615.1. Lineage (GTDB taxonomy): Bacteria > Acidobacteriota > Terriglobia > Terriglobales > Acidobacteriaceae > PALSA-350. The sequence goes on from JBARKD010000701.1 coordinate 2,576, forward strand.
CCCAGCGTAGTCTCATTCGTCTTCCTCGTTGGTCACTTCCTCGTCCTCATCTTCGTAGCCTTCCTGGTCTACCTGCGTGAGTTGGAGCGGTTCGGTCGCAACCACTTCAAATTCGGTACCGCATTCGTCGCAAACGACAATGTCCCCCTCTTCGACATCGTCGGGGTCGACATCGAGAACACTCTCGCATTCCTGACAAACTGGCATACCACCCTCCTTCCGCGGAGCATTCCATACTTTATTGCTGCCGCGCGCCAGATGCGGCTTGGCTAGTTTCCGGGAGATCACGCCGAACGTCAAGGAACTCCTGACCGCTGTCTAAAATCGTACTCCGAACCATTACCGGAGGTTAAGGCGTTTTCACGCTGCGGCGTCACGATCACGGTGAAAACGCGTTAGTCTTACAAAAGCGATTTATGGCACGCTTTCCCCGCACCGGATTTTCCGGCCTTTCCTTCCCGAGCTTCAGCGGGGTCACCAGCCAGCTTGTCCTGGCCAATGTCGTGGTGTTTTTTTTGCTGCTTGTGATGCAGTTCGCAGCCCCGCGCATGGCGTTCGTGGTTATCAGCTATTTCTCTCTCACTCCGGCGCTATTACTTCACGGCTGGGTTTGGCAGTTGGCGACCTACAGCTTCCTGAATGCCGGGGTGCTGCACGTGGCCTTCAACATGCTTACCTTGTGGTTCATTGGCTCCTTCCTCGAGTCGTCGAAGGGAAGCCGATGGCTGCTGGAAATCTATTTCCTCTGCGCAATTGGCGGCGCGCTGGTAGGGAGCCTTCTGTGCTTCACGCACATTTTTCGGTCCAGCCCGCTCGCCACCACCAGTGGTTCTGATGCTGCCCTGTTTGGACTGCTGGCCGCCTTTGCCGTCCTGTTCGGGGACCTGGAAATGTACATGTTCCCCCTGCCGTTGGCGATCAAAGCAAAATACCTCGTTATCGTTTACATGCTAATCGAGATAGCCCTTTTGTTTTCCGGGGGACCTCCGCTTGCTTACTTCGTCATTTTGAGTGGCGCCGTGATGGGATTTTTCTTCGCCCGCCGCGCGCCCCGGCGAGGTATGAGTTCGGCTGTGAGCGAGGGCATTTTCGGCCTGCGCAACGGTTACTAT
>JBARKD010000702.1:0-4580 GCA_049800615.1 Acidobacteriaceae bacterium
GCCGAAAGCGCGCTCGAGCAACAGCCCGACCTCAACGCCATTCTCCGGCTTCCCGGTGTCCTTACCGGGGAAGCCCGATTCAGCGAAGAGGAGATGCAGGCCCTGGAGGAAGATATCGCGGCACACATCGGCCCCCTGGTAGAAAGCTTGAATCTTATGCGAGCCCAGGAGGGGGCCGCCCTGGCCCGGGACCTCCGCGCCACCATGGACCGCCTTTCCCTTACTGTTTCTCAGGTTGCCCAAATGCGGCATGAGGTGCAAAAGTCCTACTTCGAAAGAATCACCCAGCGTATCTCCGCCCTGATCAACGGCAGCGGTGTGCTCGACCGCGACCGCATGATGCAGGAAGCCGCAATGCTCGCCGAGCGCAGTGACGTGGAAGAAGAAATCACCCGCCTGCACACCCACATCGAGCATTTTCAATCCCTGCTGCAGGCTGGAGGGGAGATGGGCAAAAAGCTTGATTTCCTTCTGCAGGAGATGAATCGCGAGGCGAACACGCTTCTATCCAAGACCGGGGGTGTGAGCGGGAACGGCTCGCGCATTACCGATTTGGGCTTGGGAATGAAATCGGAGATCGAAAAAGCGCGCGAACAGGTGCAAAATCTTGAGTAACACTCTTGCGGGACTGTAGGGTTAGCGGATAGCTGTATTATCAGGACAATACCTTGGCAGGCATTCTGTTTATCATTTCGGCTCCGTCCGGCTCGGGCAAGTCTACATTGGTCAAGCATTTGCGCGTGCGCGTGACGGGCCTTGATTTTTCAATCTCCTGGACAACCCGAGCTCCTCGCGGCAACGAGCAGCCGGATCGCGAATATCACTACACCACTCCCGAGAAATTCCTGAAAATGAAAGAAAACGGCGAATTTCTCGAGTGGGCGTCGGTGTTTGGTAACTACTACGGTACCGCCTGTCAATCGCTGATCAATGCGCAGGCAGCCGGACACGACCTGCTGCTTGATATAGACGTGCAGGGGGCGACGCAAGTGCGGGAGAAGATGTCCGATGCTGTAAGCATTTTTGTGCTTCCGCCCACGCCGGAAGTTTTGCAGATGCGGCTCCGGGATCGAAGCCTGGCCGAAGGCAAGCTGGACGAAGCGGAGATCGCCAGGCGGCTGGCCAAGGCGAAAGGAGAAATCGGCAAGTATCGACAGTACGATTACATCCTGGTTAACGATATCCTTGAAGAAGCGGTGCAATCTTTGACCGCGATTGTTATAGCGGAAAGGGCAAGGCGTCTTGGAACGCCACCAGACCCTGAAGCTGCCAGCGTGATGCACCTGGCCAACAAGTGCCGGCAGGCGAATGCAGCCGATCTTTTATACCCGGTACTTACCTCGTTCGGCTTGCTCGACGTGCACGCAACTCGCGCCTGAAGGTCTATGAGTTGAATCACCTATAGGAGGCAATATGTCGCCCGAACATGGACTCGACAGCAATTTTCGTTATGTAGTGATGGCAGCCCGCCGCGCTCGCCAGATTCAAAATGGAGCACAGCCGTTGGTTGACTCCCGGTCGACCAAGGCTTGCCGTTTAGCCCAGGAAGAAATCATCGCCGGCAAAGTTACAGCCGCGGCCCAGCCACAACACGAGATGGTCGACGAGGCCGCCCTCGACCCGGACAGCGAGCACGAATAGAAGCTCAATGAAAGTCACCGTCGGCGTCGCGGGGGGCATTGCCGCTTACAAATCGGCGGAGTTGGTGCGGGCATTGCAGCGGCAAGCGCTGGATGTGCACGTGGTGATGACCGACGCGGCGCAGAAGTTTATTACCCCCCTGACCTTCGCCTCGCTTACCGGCCACAAAGTCATTACCGGCCTGTGGCCGGCCTCCCCTGGGGAAGGGGAGCTCGATTCTTCCATCGAGCACATTGGCGAAGCCCAGACAACAGAAGCCCTGATCGTTGCCCCGGCAACTGCCAATGTGTTGGCGAAGTTCGCCCATGGGCTCGCGGATGACTTCCTGACTACGCTTTTCCTGGCTACCCAGGCGCCCGTCATTGTGGCGCCGGCGATGAACGTCAATATGTGGGAGCATCCGGCCACAAGGGCGAATATCGCAATTCTTGAGGCCCGCGGCGTCAAAGTTGTTCCTCCGGACAAAGGCCCGCTGGCCTGCGGGATGATCGGAAGTGGCCGCCTGGCTGAACCCGAGACCATCGTGGAAGTGGTGCTCGGCCAGCTGCACGGCCGCAACGATCTGGCCGGAGAGATGGTGCTGGTCACGGCCGCGGGCACGCGCGAAGCCATCGATCCGGTTCGCTTCATCGGCAATCGGTCCAGCGGAAAAATGGGATATGCCGTGGCCGAGGAGGCGCAGCGCCGGGGCGCCCGCGTGGTACTGATAAGCGGCCCAACGGCTTTGAAGCCGCCGGCCAACTGCGAGTTGGTCTCGGTGGTCAGCGCTGAGGAAATGCGACGCGCTGTCCTTAATCGGCTTGATCAAGCCACCATCGTCATCAAGGCGGCCGCGGTTGCCGACTATCGCCCGAAGGTGCTGGCCGAGCAAAAGATGAAGCGGACGGGTCCGATCGCCATAGAGTTTGAGCCCACCGAGGATATTCTTCGCGAAGTGGTCTTAACCAAGCGTCCCGGAACTTTGGTGATCGGCTTCGCCGCGGAAACCGAAAATCTACTTGAGCAAGGGCGCGACAAGCTCCTGCGCAAGGGAGCGGATGCGATTGTTTTGAATGATGTCTCTCGTCCCGGAATCGGATTTGATTCGGATCGCAACGCAGCTACTTTCCTGACCCCTAAGACGGCCATCGAACTTCCCGATATGACCAAGCACGAGCTGGCCCGTCGCATTCTCGATGAGGTGATCGTGTTGCGCCGCCCCGCCTCTGTACTTGCCGAAACCGGCCTCGTTTCCAGCAAGTCCCAGATTCAGGAATAATCTGCGCAGTTCCCACGCGGATGCTTAACCGTGCCGTAAACGTCCAGGATTGTTTTGCGCCAGGCTCGACTTCCGCTACGCGCATGTAAGCTATAGGGAACCCGAGTTCTTGCCATGCCGTTCGACCCCCAGTTGCAACAAGCCATCGCCGCGCACATGCAGTACCTGCGTGACCTTGGCGTCTTCGACTTCTATCGCCGCGAAAACCCATTCTCTGCAGAGCAACTGAACCCAGAGCCCGCAAACCCGGAGGCAAACCTCATTCCCCGAACAAAACCCGTTGCACCCCAACCGGCGATCGGCTCGGTTGTTGCTCCGCCGGACCGGGCCGAAGCGCTGCGCGTGATTCAGCGCGAAATCGGCGACTGCACCCGTTGTGCCCTCAGCGCCGGCCGCAACAAGATTGTTTTTGGCGACGGTGATCCCAATGCAAAGCTGATGTTCGTAGGCGAGGGACCGGGAGCCGATGAAGATGCCCAGGGCCTGCCCTTTGTTGGCCGCGCCGGCCAGCTCCTCAACAACATGATTGCCGCTACCGGACTCAAGCGGGAACAGGTCTACATCGCCAATATTGTCAAATGCCGCCCACCCCAGAACCGCGTTCCCGAACCCGAGGAAGCAAATACCTGCGTTCCGTTTCTCTATCAGCAGATTGACGTGGTGCGGCCGCAGGTTTTGGTCGCCCTCGGCTCGACAGCCGCGACCTATTTGCTGGGTGTCAAATCCTCGCTCAGCGGCCTGCGCGGACGACTGCACAACTGCCGTGGGGCCAAGCTGGTAGTGACCTATCACCCCGCTTACCTGCTGCGTGATCCGCGGCAGAAGAAAGAGGCCTGGCTGGATTTGCAATTGGCGATGGCCGAGCTGGGATTATCCATCCCCGGCCGCTGATGGCAATTTTCTGTGACGTGGTGCTCCCGGTGCCGCTCGACCGGGCCTTTACCTACAAGGTCAACGAAGAAGAGCCAACGGTAGGCGGCCGAGTCATCGTCCCCTTTCGCAGCGAAAAGCTGATTGGGGTGGTGACCCGCCTGCACGATGAAACTCCGCCAGTTGAGGCGCGTCTCATCGAAGCGGTGCTCGATCGGGAAGCGATCGTGACCGCCGAGCTGATGGAGCTTGCAGCATGGATGGCCCAGTACTATCTGGCGCCCCTGGGCGAACTGCTGCGAAGCATGCTTCCGCTGGTCGCCGAGGTGCGCCGTACCTTCCATTACCGCATCAGCGAGACCGGCCGCGCCATCCTGTTTGCCGGCGCTCAGCAGGGGTCCTCCCGCCGTTCCCGCCGCACTCCGGATGAGCAGAACATCGAGTACATGGTATTGGACTATCTCTCCGACGGGGAACCCGCCAAGAGATCCACGCTGCATGCGGCGACCGGCGCGACCAAAGAGCTATTGACGAACATGCTGCGCAAGAAGTGGCTCCTGCGTGAAACGCAAGCGGCGCCAAGGGATGCGCGTCGCCTGGTGCGCTTTGCGGTGCTGACGCCCGATGCGCGTCCTCCGCGACTGAACGAAAATCAGCTGGCAATCCTGGCCGAGCTTGCGGGCGCGGGCGGTGCTCTCGCGGTTCCCCTCTTGCGCCGGCTGGGGAGACCCGCTTCCACTTTGCAGACGCTGGTGAAGCGTGGCCTGGTCGTTCTCGAAGACCGGCCTGCCGCTTTTCATCTTTCCGCTGC
>JBARKD010000703.1:0-16543 GCA_049800615.1 Acidobacteriaceae bacterium
GAGGGACACATCGATCGTCGTAGCGATCTGCTCCTGACCGGGACTCAGTCGTAGACCTCAGAGTTCATCACGTGCTGAGCGCGCAACATCCCCGAGATCGTCTCTGGCGTACACACCAGCATGCCGACTGCGCTTGCCAGTTCCTTCACTAATTCCTGGGCGGTTGTAACCGAATAGGACGTTGTTATGCAGGCGGTAGTATCCGTGACGGTGATGCGACGCTGGTTGAGTTTCGAGGGTTGCGCAGTAATGGTGAATCTTTTTCCGCTACGTGCCGGGTTCCTGCTCGTCGCAGAGATGCCGGATGTTTGAGGTGGAAGGCAGACAGGCGCGCTCATGGCAAAGCTCCTCGAGGGAGAAGTATGTAACGACTGTACGCACGGTAGAACCTGCGTGGTTCGACTCGCAATACAACCTATTTCGCAGTACCTCCGGTGGACGCGATTCCGGGTAATAAAAATCGGTAACACCGGCTAACGGAAGTTCGCCTGGCCTCTCACTTTTGTGGCATCAGCTTCCTCGACAGAAACTCCGCCGTAGCCTCATCCGCCTTGCGCCAGTTGGCGCATCGCAGGAAGCCATGAATCTCGTTAGGGACGATGAGCTCTTCAAACGGTATATTCTGCTTGGCCAGGCCGTGAGCCAGTTCAACCGTCTGGTCAAAGGGCACGTTGCGGTCGTCATCCCCGTGTATCAGCAGGACGGGTGACGTCCAGGTTGCGATGTCTGCATCGGGAGACGCGGCAAAGGCAGTGCTGATCGCCTGTTTCCACTCTGCGGTGGCCTCCCACCAGTGCTCGGGGAGGGCGTGGTCCTTCTCCAGGTCGGGAACCCAATTGGAGAGCCCATGAAAATCCACTCCTGCTTTGAAGAGATCCGAGTTTCTGGCCAGGGCGAGCCCGGTGAGATAGCCTCCGTAGGATCCGCCCCAAATGCCGATCCGATGAGGGTCTACGCCCTCCACCTGCTGCAAATAGCGCGCGGCCGCAACTACATCTTGATATTCCGAAGCACCCGCGGGTCCGGCATGCGCGGGGTGTTGAAAGGCTCGCCCATAACCAATGCCCAGGCGATAATTCACCGAGAGCACGGTAAAACCCTGCGCGGCGAGATACTGGTTCACCGCGTAGGCGTTGCTGTAGTAAGCCATGTAGTGCCAGCCCAGGAGCATTTGCCGCGGTGGACCGCCGTGCACAAAGATCACGCCCGGCTGCATGCCGCTCGCGTCGGCCCGGCGAAACAACTGGCCTTGGATTGTTAAACCGTCAGCAGACTGGAAGCTCACCAGCTTGGGAATAACAAGCGCAGTGGCTGGGTAATCCTTCGCGCTTCCCGTTTCCAACACATGCGCTTGTCCTGCGGGGGTAAGGACCTCGACCTCGGCTGGCCGTTGTGCACCTGCGGAAACATAAGCGACGCTTTCTCCCTGCACCGCCGCCGGCGACCATTCCAGTGCGTCGCCATGGGTCAGTGTCTGCGGAGGCTGCCCATCCGGTCGCAAGCGATACAAGTGCCGCCGGTCCCCGTCGCCTGCGGTATCTCCGGTGTTCGCGCTGTAGACGAGGCTGCGGTGATCGGGAGACAGCACGACATTCTCCACCATGAACTCGCCCGGGGTGAGCAGCCTGGCCTCGCCGCCGCCCGTATCGACGGCGTACAGATGCGGCCAGCCGTCGGTTTCCGTAAGGAAGACCAGTTGGTTCTCCATCCAGAAAAGTGGTTCATCCTCGGCTAGATTGGGTAGCGAACCGGCAAGCGTGTTCGGCGAGCTCCAGACTTGGCGGCACTTGCCCGTGGCCACGTCCGCGATCCAGAACGCGAACGGATGCGGCGTTTGCACCAGAAAATTCTCAGGTGCATCTCCATGACTGGGTTCCCGCATAAAGGCAAGAGAAGCGCCGTCCGGCGACCATACCGGATCGGAATCGAAACTGGTGGAAGGGGCCAGATAAACGAGTGCCTGCGCCGCGGTTGCGTACACACCGACAAAGCTGTGATCGCCTCGCTCGGACACAAATGCCAGCCGTGTCCCGTCGTGAGACCATGCCAGCGAGTCGTCCTTGCCGCGATCGAAGAAAAGCCGGTGTACTTTGCTGCCATCGCTCCCGGCGGCGAGTGGAGCGGTCCATACCTGTCCGTTCTTAACGTAGGCGAGCAATCCCTTGGTGGACACAACCGGGCTGTCTCCCTCAGCGATTTGTGCCGGAGCATGCCCGGAGCCGGCAGTTGAAACCGCCCAGATTGCGACTTTGGCCTCAGTCGTGCTGTTCTCCGGATTCGGCGCCAGGTTGTCCTGCGCTGCCCAGTTTGCGTCGTGGTCGCCGCCGCGCACGTACAGCAATGCCGATCCGTCGGGAGTGAAGGTGAGTTGGGTCAGCTCCTGACCATCATCCGCGGTGTATCGCGTGAGTTGGCGAGGTCGGGTGTCGGTGCTCAGGGCAAACCAGATGTTGCGCACGCCCCGGACGTTTTCCACCCACGCAATTCTGTCTCCCTTCTCCGATGCGACCAATCCGCTGACATAGGGATAACCGAGCACCTGCTCCAGGGTGAACGGCGGCGTGGCCGCGGGAGCCGCAAAGGCCGAAAGTGCAAAAGCGAGCAATGCAGCCGGACCGGCCGCGCAGAGAGCACCATCAACAAAGAGACGGAGAGAACGCATTTCTAGTACGATACGCTCCTCGATTTCGGGGCTTTAGGAAGCGCCACGACTCATGCTGCTGGCGACGTCAGGATCCATCGTGAGGATCTTGTCCGTGTGGGTGATATGGAGTACTTCGTGAACGCGCCGCGTAGCCCCCGCGATCCGCAGGGCCGAGCCTGCCTCACGCGCAATCTCGTCCAGGTAAAGCAGCACGCCGATCCCTGAGCTGTCGGCGTATTCCACCTGTGAGAAATCGAGGATCAGAACTGAATTCGGCTCGCCGGCTAAAGTGGTCAGCTCCGGCTTGAGCTTCTGCAGATCGGTCCCAAAGGCAAACTGGCCCTTCAGTTGGACCAAAGTAAGATTGCTCTTCGGGCGACTGACAGCGGATTCAAGCATTTTGTTTCTCCGGGGAATCTCTGCTTCAAAAATATGTGCGGTAGATATCGAGCAGGTTGTAGGAGTCGTCCACCACCGGCAGCGTCCTCCACTTGTCGAGAGCCGTGCAGGGGTGCGAGATTCCGCAGCAAACCATGTCTCCTACTCGAAGCCCCTCCACGCCCGCTCCACGCAGGTAGGCGTGTTGGTCATTGGTATCCGAAACGGTGGCGTGTCCCAAGTCAAGGCGTGGGTTCCCGCCACCGGCCTTGTGCGCAAACAGCGGGATTGGCAACCCCAGATCGTATGCGCAATCCCGCTTGCCGAAATTCAGGATAGCCAGCGTCTCTTCCGGTTTGGACTGCACCATCGACCATAACTCGAGTGCCGGACGAAACCTCGGCAAATTTGCCTTGGCGTTTCGTTCCCGGGCGGCATCGAGTTTTTCCGCGCAGTAGCCGTGGTCGTGAGTCACATAGCACCCGCTCCGGATCACAACCTGAAATTGCTCCGGTATCTGTTGGCCAAGTTCCCAAACGGCGTCCAGAAAGCTGCTTCCACCAATACTGATGATCAGGGGCTGTGCCTTGTCGCGGTCGGAATGTTGGACCGCCTTTGCCAGCGCCAGGACGTCTGACAGGAATTGCCTTGCCTGCCGTCCTTCCTCCGCCGGGTCCGCCGCATGCGCGGAGCCCTCAAATCCCTCGATGCCGCGTAAGCAAAGAGTCTCAGCGTCCTTCTGGACTTCCGCGCACAGGCGAAGAGCATCTTCCAGGGACCTCGCCCCGGTGCGCCATCCTTGCTGACCCCTCTCCACCAGGATTCCCAGCGGACGGCTGACGCCGGCGGCCTGCCATTCTGAGCGTAGGAGGTTGATCGTCTCTGCGCTATCTACGAGGCAAAGGAGATCGAGTGCGGGATGAGCCTTCGCGACCCCGGCCAGCGAGCGCGCATTGGCCAGTCCCACTACTTGGTTAGCGATCAGAATGCGTGGAACGCTCATCTCCGCGCAGATGATGGCCTGCGAAGCGGTGGCCACGGTGATGCCCCAGGCTCCGGCCTGTAGCTGCCGTTCAAAAATCCGGGGAGTCATCGTGGTCTTCCCGTGCGGAGCGATCAGGAAGCGATTCGCGGCGCACCAGTCAGCCATGGCCTGCAGATTGTAGGCGAGTGCGGATTCCTTGAGGGTGAGCAACGGGAAATGGAGCGTTTGCTCGAGGATAGTCACTCTCGATGAGGAAGACAGTGCTCGCTCGAAATCAAATCCGAAGGGAATGCCTTTATCGAGCAGGGAAGCGCCACTCTTCTCGAGTCCCGCGCGCACACTGGATCCTGCGCTCATGCTCTGAGCTCCGCACGTGTTTGCATACCAGCATTCTATGCTTCGTTTCCGCCGGGGAAGAACGCGAACCATACGCCAACAGAATTGTCATCCCGAGAGCCTGTGACTTTTTGGCTTGAAGGGGCGGGGCTTCAGCCCCGCCGTCGAATCGAATAGAAGACCGGCTTCAGCCGCTGAGGGTACATTTTCCATCCGCAGACAGAATTGTCGTCCCGACCCCAGCGTAGTACGACGCAAAAGCTGGTTGCCCAACAGAATTGTCATCCCGAGCGCAGCCGAGGGATCTGCGGTTTGGCCCTTATGGGAGCTAAACCCAACCCAAGTCACAAGCCTCCCCTTTGTCATCCCGAGCGAAGCCGAGGGATCTGCAGTTCGTTTTCCGCCGCTTCCCTCAACCGTGGGGCAGCCCCTTGTTACCCTCCGACCCCAGCGAGCAGGAAGAAACATCCCTCAACGGTAAAACGCGAAGCTAACTCAAAAGTCTACGTGCGCTCGCAGTCCCGGAACAACAACCGGTCCCCGAGCCCGATTAAATCCAGGATTATTAACAAACGAAACCTGGGCGGCCAGATAAAGGCCCCCCACAATATGCGCGGTATAGTAAGTCTCGCTGGCGCTTTCTCGTCCATAGGTGAGCCCCTCATCACCCAATTCAAAGCCGAGACCTCCAAGCGCGAGGTATTCGCGATGCTGCGTTGAGAGACCGCTGTTCACGAAGGCACTGCCGATGCGGTCGGTGCTTCTGTGCCACGCATCGCCGGACAAGTCCGCTCCGAATGAGACCTCGTTATTCATCTCTGTCAGGCTGAATGATTCGTAACGTCCGTCGTTCCATCCGCCACGAAAATACGCCCGAAAGTTCTTGGGAAGATCTTGTTCCAGGTTGACCCCGAAGCCGGGTTTCACCGTGCCGGGACGTCGATGTGCGGTGATGTCCGGAGTCGGATCCTGTCCGCTCAGGTATGCGTTATTGGCGTCGCTGTAGTTTCCCAGGGTGGCGTGACTGATGAAACTGAGCAAACGTACGTGCGTGCCATAGCCCTGGAGCGTATAGGTTGAGTAATCAAATTCGAGGTTCTCCTGGTGAACGTGACGAACGTTGAAATCCAGATCGACACCGGTAGATATTTTGGGCAGCAAAGCCTCGGCAAAGCGGATGCCGATCTTAGGCCCCTGGAAGTTGGCCATGGCGGCGACCGTAAATCCATGTTCATCGCCCGCGTATTCGTAGACTCCGTTGTTACCGATTGCCACATTTGTGAACTGCAGGTGCGTGTCGCTGCCCACCTCGTTGACATCGAAGAAATCCAGCAGACTCATTTTTCCCGCTGTAAATTCCAGCCTGCGGCGAGGAATCGAAGGTTGCAGATAAAAAGGGTTAGGCTCCTCCTCGATTCGGTCAGCGTTTAGCGCAACCGTGTGATGGATGAAGCAACGGGAGAGATAAGGCGACTGGCTGATCTCGGGACCGACTGCATCCGCGTTGACATAGGCGCCCAGACCCGCTGTGTCGCTCAATCCTTTGCCGCCGGATACGTCGACGTTGGCGACGATCTCCGTAAAACGCATGAGCCGCACGGCGGTGTACAAAGTCGCAGTGCGCGACACTGCTGTTTCTCCGTTGCCATGGAAGCTGTTGTCACCCGAGTAAGGCGAGTGAAACGGACCATGCGCCTGAAAAATAACGTTGGTTTGCCCTGAGATCCAGAACCGGTCCCTGATCAGGTGATTGCGAAAAACCGCCGGGCTCTCCTGGTCGTCGGACTGATCTTCGATCGATTGTTTCAACTGCGGCGTCGCGTTCGACTGTTCAGGCGCGCCATTCGCGGATTTGGAGCTTCTGTCTTCGGGTAGGGGAGCGTTAGGCAGGGAGCTGCCGGGAGCAGGGCGACTCTTTGCCTGTGCCGCCGCGAAGCCGGTGTACAGCAACAACAGGGCCCAGATCCCCGGCCTTCGCATCAATTGCGGACTCGGGGCGTTCCTACCCATTGGCAAAAAGGTATATCCAGCGGGACCGGGCAATATCAAACTGCATTAAAAATTAGGGAATTCTCCGCTGGGGCGGGGTCCTTCGCGCCCGGTTTGCCTCGCTGGCCCGATCCGTCCTGAGTGTCGCACCGCGGCATCGGCGCACCGCGGCATCGGCGCACCCGCGGCATCGGTGACTGCCCTTCGCTTGTTCGCGGCTGAGCTTTCCTGCTCAGCGATTGGATCGTTTCCTGCCGTCGATTAACGTTTGATACAGGGCGATCGTCTGGTCTGCGATGCTGGACCAGCTGAATTTCTCCTCTGCGCGTTTGCGGCCGGCCTCTCCGAATCTTCTGCATTTTTCCGGATCCGCCAGCAGCTCATTGAGTTTCGACGCCAGATCGCGCGAGAACTTACCCGGGTCCCGGGGAAAGCTGGTTACCGGGTCTTGATCGAAGGGAACCAGGTAGCCCGTCGCGCCGTCGACCACTACTTCTTTGATGCCACCGGTAGAGCTGGCAACCACCGCCGCCTGGCATGCCATGGCTTCGAGGTTGATGATCCCGAACGGCTCGTAGACCGAGGGACAACAGAAAACTGCCGCGTGGCTGTAAAGCTCGATCGCCTCAGGCTTGCTGAGCATCTTGTCGATCCATATCACTTTGGGGTTGAACGCACGCGCCTCGCTTACCTTTTGCTGCAGCTCCGCGGAAATCTCGGGTGTGTCCGGTGCGCCTGCGCACAACACCACCTGGACGTTTGCCGGCAGATAACGAATCGCATCCACCAGGTGAGTTACCCCCTTCTGTCGGGTGATGCGGCCGACAAAAAGCACATAGGGAATGGCGGGATCGACCCCATACTCCTTGAGTGCGGTGGTTTCCGGGGTTCGCTTGTATTGCTGCAGGTCGATCCCGTTGTAGATAACGTGAATTTTCTCCGGGTCGACCGGGTAGGCGCTCTGGATGTCCGCCTTGGTGCCGCTCGAAACAGCGATGACCGCATCCGCGTCCAGAATCGCAGTCCGTTCCATCCACGAGCTCATGGCATAACCGCTGCCCAATTGCTCCGCCTTCCATGCGCGCAAAGGCTCCAGGCTATGAGTGGTCAGCACAAAGGGCACGTTATACAGCTTCTTCGCCAAAAAACCGGCCATGGACACGTACCAGGTGTGCGTGTGTACCACCTCGATTCCACTGAGAGCTTTTATCTGGGTCAGGTTTAGGGAAAACGCTTCCAGGGCGCCCTTGAACTTCTCCTCCGTCCCCTGGGTAATTTCGCTCCAGGGTTCCTGCCCGCGTACATGCAGGTTACCGTCATCGGACTGCTGTCGGCCCCAACAATGGACCTCTACGGAAACCTTGCGCGCCAATTCGCGGCTCAGATATTCCACGTGCACGCCGGCCCCGCCATAGACATTTGGCGGATACTCCCGTGTGAAGAGTCCAACTCGCAATTCCTGCCTCCTCCGGTGGGCCCTCGCCCCGTCGAATCTCGTCCAAATGGCCGAGTTTACAGTAGTATGGCGGGGATGAATTATTCAAGCCGCCGCTCTTTCCTCGCCCAGCTGTCGGCTCTCGCATTCGCTGCGTGGGCGCCGGCCCGGGCCACGGAAACCGATGGACTGCTCTTTGCCGCCAGTTACATCAAAGACAATACCCCGGACGAACCCAGCCCTACCGAGGGAATTTATGGCTTTCGGTGGGATGCGGACGCAGGCACCCTGACTGCCCTGGGGAGGGCGGCCGCGACAGCCAGCCCCACCTTTCTGGGCTTCTCCCCCGATCGCACCCATCTCTATTCCGTCAACATGTTGAACGAGTACCACGGTGAAAAAAGCGGCGCGATCACTGCTTTTGCCTTGAAGGGATCTTCCGGGCAGCTAAAAGCCGTCAACACAGTCGCTTCCGGCGGTGGAATGCCTTGCAAAATCACTGTCGATTTCAACGGCAAGGCAGCCTTTGTCGCCAACTATGGCGGTGGCAGCGTCTCGTCTTTCCAGGTCGGGAAAAATGGAAAACTGAGTAACGCGGTCTCCCATTTTCAATACAGTGGCCAGGGCCCGAATACAGCCCGCCAAGCCAGCCCTCATGCCCACTGTACGACGGTATCTCGAGACAACCGCTTTGTATTAGTGAATGACCTGGGTCTTGACCGCATCTGCGTCTACCACCTGGACCCGGCGACAGCGCAGCTTACCCCCAACGATCCGCCGTACTACGAAGCCCTGCCTGGCTCTGGTCCTAGAAGCTTCGCCTTTCACCCCACTGGCAAGTGGGCTTACTCCCTCAACGAGATGGCCAACACCGTCGACGTTCTGGCATGGGATGCGCAGAAGGGGATGCTGACCCGGCTGCAGAACATCTCCACCCTGACCGAGGGTTTCAGCGGAAAGAGCACGGCGGCTACCGTTGCCGTCGATGCCGAAGGGCGCTTCGTGTACGCGTCCAATCGCGGGGACAACAGCATCACGGTCTTTTCCATCAGCGATCGCGACGGGACGCTCGAAGTCGTGCAACACATGGATTCCGGTGGCAGGATTCCTCGCCACTTTGCCATCGATCCCGGTAATCAATGGCTGCTCGTGGCCAACCAGGACTCGTCCAGCATCGTTGTCTTCGCACGCAACCAGCGCACCGGTCTGCTTACCGCTACCGGCAGGCAATACCCGGTAGATTACCCCGTCTGCCTGGTCTTCCGTTAACCTGCTTATCTGTAACCGGGGAGATTGCGGATGAAGACCGCTAACCCTTTATCGGGTCGTACTGCACCAAAAACCTTCCCACGGAAAGACCCCGGGTGAGCGCGATATGGTACGAGTGGAGGATCTCCAGCCGGTCGAAGCCGTCGGTAGGCCAGTTCTCGACCAGGGACCGCATCCGCTCCAGATCGAGGATCCGGCTCGCCAGGGAAGACCCCCCCAGCCTCTCCACCTCGGCCGCCATTCGTTCCCGAACCCTGCCCATGTTCACATACCAATCGGCGGATTGAAGCCCACGTTGGGTCCGGTTGAGCGTCGCCGTCGGCAGCCGCCCCGCCATGGCACGGCGGGCTAGAGAACGCAGTTTGCCTCCGCGCAGGAATTCCTCCAGTGGCGCGGTGAGACAAAATTCCACCACCCGGCGGTCATAGGTCGGGTCGCGAAAACCGATCTCCCATCCACCTTCCGCAGCCATCGACGCATCGGACACGTCGCCGTATTCCAGCAGTGCCCGCAGCGTGCCCCGGCCATCGCGAGATCTCTGGTTGAGATCGCGAAGCGCGATGCGTTCCAGATCCAGACCGCGCGCAATCTCCGGGCGCAACGCGCTGTAATCGAGGGAAAAGCCGCGCATGTGCGGATCTGTCATGCTGCGCAGCCAAAATGGGAGCGACGGCCAGATGGTATTGCGAACAATCCCGCGCGCTGAGCTTTCCCCGGAGCGGACGAGTTGCCGCGCGACACGCGCCAGCGTTCCCCAGTGTCCCGACCGGAACCACGCCGAGAACGCATCCATGCCGTAACTACTGAAGGTTGCATTGCCGCTGTGTCCATTCAGCATCAGCGTCACCCCGTCTTCTCGGGCGCGCATCATAATGGCGTCGAACCACACTTCATTGCTGGGGCCGAAGCACGGGTGGTCGTACAGATTGTTGTGCTGATCCAAAATGTCGAGAAACGAGGTTGCGCTGGAATCGACAAGCACGTGCCTCATATTAGGGTAAATGGCGACCACCTCCGACGCGGCGGGGCCCTCGTTCTCAAAGTGAGTCCTGCTGCCCGTTCCCGCGAAGTCGGGGCGAGGCACCGCGGTAAAGCACGTAATTTCCCGGCCTACCGCGGCCAGCAAGTGGGCCGCGGTGGCAGCTACCGACCCGCTATCCAGGCCACCGCTCAGCAGTGCGCCTATCTTGCCTCGCGTGCGTAGCCGGGCTTTCACCCCCCGGTCGAACTTTTCCCGAAAGCACTCCAGGTATTCCTGTGCGGAGCCGAGATGGAGGTCTGGCAGCCCGTCGATATCCCAGTAGCGCCAAAGCTTTGTTCCCTTCGCCGATACCCTCAGCGCGCAGCCGGCGGGCAATCGCTGGATGCGGCGAAAAACCGTCTGCCCGATAGGCATCTTGGTGAGAGTGAGGTAGTGCGCGATGTAATCCTCGTCCACTTCCGCTCCCACGAAAGGCAAAGGATGAAGTCCCTTCGGCATCGATGCAAAACCTAAGCTGTTGCCGTCCGCGGCGTAGAAGAGAGGCCGCTCTCCGGTGTGATCACGCGCCAGAAATAACTGCTTTTCCTGCTGATTCCAAACGGCGAAGCTGAACGCTCCGGAGATATGTCCCACACATGACTCGCCCCAGCGCTGCCACGCGGCCAGTAAGACTTCGCTATCCGCCATAAGCCCGAGGCGTTCCTGAGAAAGATCTAACGCCGCGGCCAGTTCTTCGCGGTTGTCGAGACGCACGTCAGCTACCAGTGCGCCAACGCCGGGTGCGAAAAGTGGTTGGTGATCGAAGTCGTCTTCGGGAACAAGACGGAGGAGGCAACGGCCCATGGCCAGCGATGCGTCAGAATATTGCGCCTGACCGTCCCGGCCATAAAGACTGAGCGCTTTGAGCATCTCCTGGCACACGGAGGTGACGGCGATACCGCCCTCGAAAGACCAGATGCCCGCGATCGCACTCACGTCTTAGATTTTAATTTTGCTATAAGGTTCTCGAACGAGGAAGCGGCAAAAGGTAGGCGCGGATTTAAGAATGAGGCCGTTGGAAATGGCCTCCGTTACCGTCGACACGCGAAGGCTTACTACCGGATTCCGCATTCTTAAGGGCGATTATCTGCAGCGACGGAGTGACCCACGGCTTTTTCGCCTGGCCCAAAATCCGGGCAGTAGTGCCGTGATCTTTGACGTCGTGGCTCTTCATGAAAGCTCCCTGGACCCCGTAAATTTAAAACAACTGCCCTGCTTGCCGGTACAGCTAGAGCGTAACCCAGCAGGTAATCAGCGTCAACGCGTTCCTCCACGCGATAGTTACTAGAGTAGATACTAAACCTTGCAATACCGGTTTTCTACTGCACAGCGGTTAACTTGCAATGGTCGCGCCTGACACTTTTTGGGGATAGTGGATGAAAAAAGTTACTGATGCTTATCGACTTGGTGGCATGACGCTTCATTCTGAGATTCCGCTTCCGGAGTTGCCGCTTGCGCAACCCCTATCATTCGAGTCGCATCCGGTGGAGATTCGATTGGAGCACGCTCTCGAAACTCCTCCTGGCGCGGTGGAGCTCGATCCCGATTGTTTCGCTACCGCGAGGCGCTACTTCTTGCGTGTGCCCGGGATCGCATCCTACCAGGTCAACAACGGCGAGGAGATTCTCGTGTGCCCAGAACCTGGGGCGCTCCCGCTCGACGTACGGGCTTATCTCCTGGGAACGCTCTTTGTAGTGCTTTGCCAGCAGCGCGGACTGCTGCCGCTCCACGCCAGCGCCGTCATCACCGGAGAAGGTGTTGTGGCCTTTGTGGCCCGGTCCGGCCAGGGCAAGTCATCGCTCGCTGCGCATCTCGCCCAGCGAGGCTTTCCTGTGGTCGGTGATGATATCTGTCTCATAGACAGCAGTGGCGAGCGGGCCATGGTTGTCCCAGCCGCTCCATGGCTGAAACTCTGGCGCAACTCTCTCGAGATGCTGGGAAGGCGCACGGACGGACTGGAACGTGTGTTCAGCGAAGATGACAAATATCGTCTGCCCCTTGAAACCCCGCTTCTTCATGAACCAATTCACAGGATTGTCTTTCTTGAATCCTCCGAACGATCCGCGCCGGAGTTAGAAGAAGTAACTGCCATAGAAGCAATTCCGTTGCTGATGAACCTCACCCATCAGGCATATGTCCTCGAGGGTACCGGTCAGCGCCAGGAAAGCTTCTTGCGCTGCAGCCGGGTATCGTCGCAGGCAAGATCGTATCGCCTGCTTCGATCTTGGGGGCTCGTGCACTTGGAGCCCACCGTGGACATGCTGGAGAAGTTCCTTCGCCGGCAATAAACGCTCTACGGAAAGACAGTAAGGACGGTAAAGTGAGACTCTACATCGCCACCAACAATGGTGCGATCTCCCACTTTGACCCAGGTGTGCGCCTTAAGCTGGTTCGCTTCGCGGGCCACGCCGTAGAAGAGCTTGCTGGCAATGTGGCGGCGGCGCAGCATGAAATACGCAGCCAGGCACTGAGGAAAACAGACAAAGGTTAACGGAGCATGGCGGACCACTGCGTCGATGGACCACTCAATCCTGCGCATGGTCTGCGCTGCTGTTTCCTGCGTCACCCAAGCCCTTTGCGTGTTCCCACGGCTCATCCACGCAGTTAGTTTTTGCACGGGAAGAAAATTGAGCGCGATGCGAAAAAAAGTAAGCATGCATCCGGCTTCGATCGCGAGGCCGATGTCGCCCGGCGGCCGCAGAATGCGCCTGAGCCCTGGCAAACGACGGCCCAGGTGGAACATCACCCAATCGACCGGGCTGAGCAAGGCATAAAGAGGAAAGAGCCGGTCGGGCAAGTTATATCTGCTCCAGACTCGGGGCCGGAACAGCGAGCGGGCAATCAGATCGAGCCGGTAACGCAGGGAATCGTACAGGCGAAACTCATTGAGAAACCACTGTGAAGACGGTATCTCCTCGCGTATTGGGCGAAAGTGATTCGATGCGATAACCTGCCTGCTGAAGCGCAGGATCTGTGCAACCTTCCGGTCGCCGCGATCGAGGCAACCAGGCGGCACGTCGTTTCCCAAAAGATCGTGGCCCAGAATGCAGGCGGCGCTGAACGCTGGCAGTGCCTGCTGCTCCTTTGCCATCTGCACTACGTCCGCCAGTTCTTCCGCGGCCATGGTGCGCAGCAAAGCAGACATGTCCGCCAGCCACTTCAGACGCAGCCACCCGTCCAGCGCGCCGTGAAGGCAAAGGTAAAGTAACAGCCGGGGCGTGGGCAGAGTTGCTATGGCGTCGTCGCCCAATGTCAGCCACGCTGTGCCAACCTCTCCCAGGCCGGCATTGGATGGAAGGAACGGGTTGCGCAAAAGGCGCCAGTGCAGATCTATATCGATATGTTCTTCCCCATGTGAATAGGAAAAGTCTTTCTGGTGTGCGAGATAGGAACGCACCCGGCGCGGGGTCAGCAGTGCTTGCGGCTCGCGGCGCGAATAGCCCAGGTCGAGCAAAATCTCTTCCGCCCGGAAGATGTCTTGCTCTGACACCAGTAGATCGATATCGCCCGCATCGCGCAGGGCGGCGTCCTGAAACGCCGCGATCGCGAGTGGAATACCCTTGAAAATCCGCAGATCGATCGCCTGCTCCCGAAAGCGGCGATTGAGAAGTCGAAAGTGATTTGTGAGCCGCAGGCAGGTGCCCGCGTTTTCTCCTGCCCATGTACGCAAGGCGGCTGCGGGCGCGTCGGGGAGATAGTCTGCCGCAAACCCCTCGAGATTGCGAAAAAATAGCGGGACCACCTTGTGGTGGTTGACGATTTGTAACAGATAGGACCAGCGGAGTTCTCGCTGGGCGAGCAACCGGATCCGTTTGCTGTCGACGTACTGCTGCGGCCAGCGAAGACAGGCGAGTACCAGCTCGAATTCAGGGAAGTCCTCTGGTTCGCCCGCTTTCACAAAGTCTGCTCATAAGAATTATCCGGGATGTATCGGGAAGCGCCAAGTGCTTACCGGATTTCCTGTTTCGCCCTGCTGGGCTGCTGCGGCCACGGGGGAACCCGCCTGCTATCCTGCACCTATGTACGATCCGGCCGCAGGCAGCACCTCGGCGCTGCTTATTACCGAACAGGTCTTGGTCTTTGCCGTATTTGTTGGTTCGGTAGCGGCCTTGCCGGCGTTTTTCGAATTTGTAACTGAGATGCGCAAGCGTAAGGAGCGCATTGATCTCAGCCTGGAAGACGAGCTGGCGAGTTCTCTCCGGCCTCGCGTCGCCGGGATGGACGAACTACTCACCAACATTGCCGATTTGATCGATCGCGCGCGAAATCCGACCGCGTATCAGGATCTGAAAATTGGCAACGAAGTGCTGATTATCGGTCCCAGTCAGACGGGCAAAAAAAGCCTTGCCCAGAAGATCGCGCAGATGGCAGGGATGGACCGCGTGGTGACTGTCTTCAATCCGCGCGACAGCGACGCCCTGGCCAAAGCCAAAAGCCTGGTGCGCGGCTACAAATGGCAAAAGGTGATGCTTCTCCTGCCCCGCATCGACTTGGCCTACCAGCAAGGTAATCCCGAGGTGCTGACCGAACTGGATGCTCTTATCGAGACTACGTCCGAGCGCCAGAATGTGCTGGTGGCCGCCACCACTGTCTCTTTCGAAGCCAATAGCGACTTAGACAACATCTTTGGAATTAAGCTGGTACTCCCCGGGGCCAGGGTCGGGAAAGCCCATCGCGTTGACATACCTGAGGATGCCGGGCAAATGTTGGCCGAAGTAGCGGCGTTCTATCTAAAAGAAGCCAAGCGGCGTGGCTTCATCCTGCAAGGACTGGATGAGGAGTCCTTTCGCCGGCGGATCCTGGAAAGCGTCATCAACCCCGCGGAAGTCGAAGACATCGTCGCCCTCTGCGAAACAACCGCCCTCTATCGCAAGCGGAATGGGCAGGTGTCCGCGCTGATCATCACGCCCGAAATCCTGGAGCTAGCCATGGCCCGCGTCGTCGTTGGCTAGAGGTCTATTGCCGGTTGAGGAAACAGCAGGTCCCTCCACCTCGATCCGTCTCTTTCATGGAAAAACAGGTTTCGCCTACCCCACAAAATTGTCGTCCCGACCGAAGCGGAGCGAAGTGGAGGGATCTGCGGTTTACTGACCCGGCGATAGATCTTTATGGAACCATCGGTTCTCACGCACACTCTTCAGCCCCGCCGTCAATCGACAGAAGAGCACATTTAGCCTCTGAGGTGCGAGCAAAGGCCAGCGTTCTAACGTCCACCCAACCCGGCCAGGAAACCCTGGCTGGGCGGCGGATAGCGCACGATCACCGTCTGGATCTGGTATGGAGTTACCGGCACGGTGACCTGGCGGCCGCCGGAAACAGCCAGCGGTTCACCTTCCGGCTTCTCCATAAGATTTGCCACAGTCGCGGACACTACACCCGGCGGAAGCGTCAAAGTTACATTGCCCTGTTTCCCCGCCCACTCATAAAAACGCACCAGCAGTCCGTCTCCATCCTCAGTTTTCTTCATCGCCGTGAGCACGACATTGTCCGGTTCCGTTCTGATGAAAGAGAAGCTGGCCGGCAGCTTCCCAGGATGAGGCGCCACCTGCGTCGCACTGAGGCGATAGTTGAATTCATATCCCTGGCGGACGGTGAGCGCCGCCTTCCACGTGCCGTCGTGCGGGTAGAGCGCGTAGGCAAAATGCTGCCGCCCCTGATCGGCTTCCGGATCCGGCCAGGTCGGCGAACGTAACAACGACAGTCGCAGCACATTCCCCTTGGCATCGTACCCATACTTCGATTCGTTGATCAGGCTGAAGCCGTTCTTCTCATCCCCCAGGTCGGCCCAGCGCAGCGCGGGCACTTCGAACTTGGCATCCTCGACGCTGTTGTTGCGCGTGGTAGGCCGCTCAATCGAGCCATAGGGAATCTCAAATGTGGCGCGCGGGCTGGAAGCAGCAAGAGAAAACCCTGCCTTGAGCAGTTTGTGGCGCTCGTGCCAGTCGATATCCGCGACCACCTCCACCCGCGGTAGACCGTTGTAGACGGTGATGTCCTCGACGAACTTGGAAGCTTGCCAATGTCGTGTGACCCGGATGGTCGCGCGCAGCGCGTTGTGCTCCGTCAGCTCCACCGAGTCCACCATATCCAGGTTGGTGAATACTTTCTCGAAATCGGCGTCGATGTTCCAGGCGTCGTAATCCTTGGGAGTATCGACAAATGCCTGCAGCTGGTTTCCGCAACTGCCTGCGGCGATGGCGTCAAAATTTGTCTTCTTATTGACCAGGCTGGTGATGCAACCGGTTTTAGGATCGACCTTGACGCGCAGGAACTGGTTCTCCAGCGTGTCAGCGCTCGCCTCCACCCCCGCGGGTTGAGTCCCTGCGCCGGCGCGCACATAGACCATGGAATACCCAAGTGAGGGAACGTCCGGGACCATCGCGCGGACGTGGAAGGTATTCGTTTGCGGGTTAGCTGGCGAGCTCTCCGCGGGCAGAGTTTTGCCGGCGGCATCCACCACCTGAACGGTGGAGGTTGATGCCGGCA
>JBARKD010000704.1:0-3787 GCA_049800615.1 Acidobacteriaceae bacterium
GTGGAGAGATCTGCAGTTTCTTCGCTGTTTCCCTGTTGAAGACGTACCTCGCGATTACAAATCAACAAACCCTATCACAACCGAGACTATTTTGATTAGACACCGTGAAAACACGATGATAGATTCACTTCATTAAATCGTTACTGCACTCTTTTGCGACACCCTGGACAGAGTTACACGACGTTGGTCCCGCCTTTGCCGCGACCACGCTGATGTTCGGCTAAGCAGCTCGACACGTATCTCACGCTGCTCGTGGGCCCTCAAACCATACCATCGCCCTGGTGTCGCCGGTCGCGGCACTGCGATGGCATTGCTTTGTCAGCCCGCTCTTGTTGGGCGGCCTACGACGAACATGCCGCACCTTTACTCGTCATAGGGCTCGAGTCGAGGTGCATTAGACGCAAGTGTTACGCGCCCGCTGCACGAATATTTTGGAGGATCCATGCGAACGCGCATTCTAAGCATAATGGCCATGCTTCTTCTCATGAATGGTCTGGCTACCGCGCAAGAAACGTCTATCGCCGGCACCGTCACGGACGCCTCCGGCGCAGCCATTCCATCTGCTGCCGTTGTCGCCCAGGTCGCGGGCGGCGGCGCAAGTTACAAGACGACGACGGACAAGAATGGTAGTTTCCAATTTCCCGCCTTGATTGCGGCAGACTACTCGGTGACGGTCGATGCTACGGGTTTTGCCAGAACAGGGGAGAAATTAACTCTTCTGGTTGGCCAAACCCTGAATTTGAATATCAGAGTTGAACTCGCGGCTACGAACTCCACGGTTCTGGTTACCAGTGATGTCGCCGCGCTGGATACCACCAGCTCTCAGGTCGCGGGCAACATCGATCCGCAGACGATGGATAAAATACCACTGAACGGTCGCAACTATATGGACCTCGCCATGCTGGTTCCCGGGATTCGCAGAAATGCGATCACTAACTATAGTCCGCTGGGAAGCCTCAACGGAGGACGCGAGCAATTCAACCTGGACAATCAGCAGGTGACTGCAAATGGCGCGGACGCGAGCTTCGGCCAGGTGCAATTGAGCCGGGACGCTATTTCGCAGTACCAGATCATTGTCAATCAGTTCGACGCGACGCAGGGGCGAACTTCTGAGCTGGCAATGAATCTGCAAAGCAAGTCCGGGGCAAACCGGATGCACGGTACGGCCTTTGGCTACTTCCGCAATAACGTCTTCGATGCCGCAGATCCGATCACCCACACGGTTCTTCCATTTTCCGATCAACAGTACGGGGGAACGCTGGGCGGACCAATCCTCAAAGATAAGCTCTGGTATTTCGGCTCTTATGAGGGAGAGCACCGGCCGCAAAGCACCAACACGACCTTGATCCTGTTTGGGGATCCGGCACCGGCTTATTCGTATTCGAATACCCTGAAGAACAACGAGTATCTGGCGCGGGGAGATTATCAGCCGACCGCAAAAGACCACATCTTCAGCCGCTATTTCTACTTCAACACCGGCCAACCGGACCTTCTGCCGTCTGGCAGCTCATCGATCAGCCGTCAGTATTCCTCTACCCTTCATAACTATGGCATCATCGGGTCGTGGAATCGCGATATCACTTCTAATTTTGTCAATTCGTTTTTTGGCTCGTGGTTTTACCAGGGGAATCTGAGCGAACCTCTGGTACCCAGTATGCAGTTGACGTTTCCATCGCAGGTCATTGGGGCGGCTTACAACTATCCATCCAGTCTACCGGTCTCCGTATTCCAGTTTCGCGATGACATATTCTGGCTCAAGGGAAAGCACAGCATAAAAACGGGCGGCGAGCTGCTGTATGAACTGAATGACGGCTCGTTCCCGCAGAACGTGAGAGGCACGGTTGCTTTTAGCATCGATCCGCCGCTTGGCTACGCGGCTACGTTCCCTAATCAGCTTGACCCGACTACCTGGAACTACGCCTCGATCAGTCCTTACGTGACTACCTATACCCAGGGCTTCGGCAACTTCAATACCAACATCAAACGCGAGATCATTGGTACGTGGATACAGGACGATTGGAAACTGCGGCCCAACTTCACTCTCAATATGGGCTTGCGTTACGACAACGACATCGGCGTGTTAACCGCGGCCAAGGTTTCCGTCAATGGGGTGGAAGGCCCGACCCACGGGAACAACTGGAATTTCAGCCCGAGGCTGGGCTTCGCCTATGACATAAGGGGGACAGGCAAGACGGTGGTGCGCGGTGGAATCGGCATCTTTTTTGCAGATGTCATTGCCAACCAGTCGATCGATGCTCAGCTGTTCAACGGCGTGAGCACGGTGCAGGCAGCTGCTCCCATCACTCCCGGATTTAGCCTTACAAATCCGTTTGCCGGTCAAGACACCTCGCAATTCATCCAGAACCCGCAAAACGTGTATCAGGCGATTCAGGTGATGAATGCCAATATCAAGACTCCCTGGTCGGCCCAGGGGACCATTGGCGTGCAAAAGGAATTTGGCTACGGCTTCACCGGCTCAGTCGACTTTGTCCACATGCGCGTCCATCATGACTGGACGCGCCAGGACGCCAACCTCGCCTACGATCCAAATACAGGGTGGAATCGGACGAACCTTGGGGCGGTCAGCACAGCCTGCCCCAACGGGTGCATCACCTCGCGAGTTACCACGAATACCCACTATAGTACGATCGCGACGTTCTACACGCCGAACTACGTGGCGTCACTCATGACGAACATCCTGGTGAGCATTCGCAAGCAGACCAGGAATGGATTAACGGGGGCAGCATCGTACACGTATGGAACGGAAAAGGACAACGCGACCAGCCCCTTCTCCTATCCTTCGAATCAATTTAACTACAGCGACGAGTGGGGGAACTCAGTCGACGATCAACGGCATACGTTAAGCATAACGGCAGACTATCAATGGAAGTGGGGCATCCACGGCGGACTCCTTTACCGGTATGGCTCGGGTCTTGCTTATTTGCCTTCCGTCGGCACGGCCGCACCAACCCTCATCACGCTTCAGTCCAACCGCAGCCTTTGCCTGGAGCCGGCCGGGTATGTTCCATATACGACTCTTCCCGGGTCCATTTGCGAGCACGTCAGCCAGGGTTCGCCGGCTTCAGGGGTAGCCAAGGCGGTCAAGACAGGTTATACGCCGGAGGTTTTTAACAACCCCAAAAGCAATCACTACGATGCTGCTACGGGACTCACGACGGTGGACCGCAACTCGTTCCGTGGCCTACCGAACGAGCGCGTAGACGCCAACCTTGCCAAGACGCTCACGTTTAAGGAACGGTATCGGGTAACCACGTCGGTTGAAGCGTTTAACCTCTTCAACCATTCAAACTTTGGTTCCTACAATACCGTGGTTACGAATGCAACCTACGGAACTCCAACCTCGACGTCGGGCGTCCTGGCTTTCTACGCCAGGCAGTTGCAGTTCTCGGCGCGGTTGGATTTCTAGGCACTAGCCAGGAGAATCCCGTGAAGCTCCAGTTATTTGATGCGTGCTGTGCGGCCCTGCTCTTTACCTTGGTTTGCAGCCTGGCGGGCAAGGTGGCCTATGCTGCAAATGTTGAAACGACGGCCAGTCCAAGCGTGGTTAAATCGGTGGCGGTGACGGAAGGGACGAATATGTCCGCTACCCTGTCACCTGATCGAAAGACGATCATCCTTGATTTGCAGGAGACGCTGTGGTCGCTGCCAATCAGCGGAGGTGAGGCCAAGCGGCTCACTGATCCGATGCTTGAACCTTCGCGTCCGGACTGGTCGCCCAAAGGAGACCTGGTCGCTTTTCAGGGATACAAAGGCGGGACCTTTCACG